>PBPF01000017.1 GCA_002724615.1 Verrucomicrobiales bacterium
TGCGCCATTTCGGGCCGCCGGCGCATGATCAACGTGGTAAGCACCATATCACCGGCGAATTGCGTGCGCCCAATGGGTTGGGGACAGTGGATGACTTTAATCGTCTACAACGACTAGCTTCCGAAGGGGTGTCTTTGAAAGCGAGTGTGCCCGGGCCGTATACACTGGCTGGACGGTTGATTCCCAACGAACAATACCCGGATCGTTATGCGGTGACGGAGGCGCTGCTGCCGGTAGTTCGGGCTGAACTAGAGGCGCTGGTAACGGCGGGATGTGGGGAAATCACCGTCGATGAACCGTCGATGAGTTGCTATGCGTACAAGGAGGATCAGGATCGTTTGGTGGGAATTTTTAATCGCACAGTGGAATCAGTGGCCGGTCGTTGTCGACTTGGGACGCACCTGTGTTTTGGCAACTACAAGGGCCACGCGGTCGGTCTGCGGCGATACGCGCCAATGTTTCCAAAGTTCCTGGAAATGAACGTGGACGAAATGCATGTTGAAATGGCGAGTCGCGAATTTTCCGAACTGGAGTTGATTGCCGAGGTCGCCAAGGCGAGGGATGTGGCAGTCGGGATCATTGACGTGAAGAGTTATTTTATTGAGCCGGTGGAAGAGGTGGCAGCGCGCGTGAAACGTTGTCTTGAGCATGCGCCCGCCGAGCGGTTGGCCTTCGCGCCGGATTGCGGCCTCAGCCAGACAGCGCGCTGGGCGGCGCGGCGCAAACTGAAGAACATGGTGGCCGGCGTGCGACAGGTGCATGGAGAGTTGGGACTGTGATTAAACCGGCGCTGCAGGACGACGCCTTTCTAGTTGATGTCGCCCAATCGCGTGGCCAGCCCGGGTTTCGCCTGTGGTGGCTTGGGCAGAGTGGATTTCTTTTACAATGGGAGGGGCGTCATCTGCTTTTTGATCCGTACCTTTCTGACTCGCTCACACGCAAATACTCAAAAACCGATAAGCCGCATGTTCGTATGACGGAGCGGGTGATCGAGCCGGAGCGGTTGGACTTCATCGATGTGGTCACCTCAAGCCACCAGCACACCGACCACCTTGACCCTNAGACTCTGNNNTCGTTGGCGGAGGCCAATCCGACNATTGAATTCGTGGCGGTGGAGGCGCACCGGGAATTGAGCGCGGACCGCNCGGGGATNCCCGCCGATCAAATCGTCGGCATGGACGTGGGNCGATCNGAAATGGTGGAGGGGTTTGAAATCACGGCCGTGCCCGCGGCCCACGAGGGGCTGGNCAAGGATGANAAGGGGCGTCATTTGTACTTGGGCTATATCGTGCAGTTCGAGAATTGGACGGTTTATCACAGCGGTGACACAGTGATGTACCCTGNTATNGTGAACAACTTGCGCGCGTGGTCGATCGATGTGGCGCTGCTGCCCATCAACGGCAGTCGGCCGGANCGNCGNGTGNCNGGNAATCTTTGGGGCACGGAAGCTGCCCAGTTGGCTCGCGACATTGGAGCGGGCGTTGTGGTCCCGTGTCATTACGAGATGTTCGAGTTCAATTCGGTGACACCGGATGAATTCATAGAGGAGGCAGAATCCATCGGGCAGCCATATNTTGTCATGAAAGCTGGCAGTCGATTGGACANGNCNCCAGCNTCTAATTGACGCGCTTCAGGAGATAATCCGCCATGGCCTCGAGTTTGAGGGCGCGGGANTTGAACGGCTTTAGGGAAGNGAAGGCTTTTTGGGTCAGCTGCCGGGCNACCTTGCGGGATTTCTCCAAGCCGAGAATGGCGGGNTAGGTGNCCTTGGCCGCAGCTTGATCCTTGCCNGCAGTTTTACCCAACTGGGCNGTGGACTGGGTGACNTCAAGGATGTCGTCGATGACTTGAAAGGCGAGGCCGACATTGTGGCCGAAATCGGTGAGAGCCTGCAGTTGGCGCGGAGTGCAGTTAGCGCTCATGCCGCCAAGGCGGACAGAACANGCAAGGAGCGCGCTGGTCTTGCGTTCGTGAATATAGCGGAGTTCTCCAACGGTGTGATCCTTGCCTTCACCTTCGAGATCAGCGACTTGACCGGCGATGAGTTTCAGTGAGCCGGACGTCTCGGCAATTTCNTGGATGAGANATGTAGTGGAATAACGTTTGGAGGGTCTGGCTTGGGCGGCTATTTCAAAAGCTTGGGTCAGGAGCGCATCGCCAGCGAGGATGGCGATGCCTTCNCCGTAGACCTTGTGACTGGTGGGGCGGCCGCGACGAAAGTCGTCATTGTCCATCGCGGGGAGGTCGTCATGGATGAGCGAGTAGGTGTGGATACATTCGACAGCGCAGGCCAGCGGCATGGCGTCAGCGGGNCGTCCACCACAGGCTTCTGCGGCGGCGAGTGTCAGGATGGGGCGGATGCGCTTGCCGCCGGCAAAAAGGCTGTAGCGCATGGCTTTGTGAATGGTGGTGGGGCGAGTACGTNCGGAAGGAAGGANNCGGCTCAGTNCGCGGTTGACGCCTGTGGCCTGTTGCTTCATGTAGGCTGATAGCTCGAAGGTTTGNGNGTTGGTTGGCACNCGGGATTTGTAAGGATGGGGAGGTGTGGGGGCAAGTGCGGACTTTTTTTGTTGCACTTGCAGTGNCGNTCGCTATTTTCNCCNATTCCCATTACGGGAACACTATGAACACGGAACTTTGTAAGCAGGCTCTTGAGAAGGTGGGCAACCCGAATGTCCTTGTGAACATTATTTCACGGCGCGTTCGTCAATTGAATAGCGGTGGCGGCGTGGGCAGTCGACCGTTGGTTGCGGATTATGTGACGATGGGCGCAGCGGACATTGCGCTTACGGAACTGGTGGAAGACAAGATGGGCTACGAGATGCTTTCACCCATTGAAGAGCCGAAAAAAGCCAAGCGAAAGAAGAAAAAGGCCTGAATTCGCTGGCATTGAGTTTGAACGGCCGGGAGGGTAATACTTCCCGGTCTTTTTTGTGTCCGCCATATGAGCGATATTTTAAAGAATCCCAAGGCACGTCGCGACTACCGCATTCTGGAGACTTACGAGGCGGGTATCGCGCTGCGCGGCACGGAGGTGAAAAGTTTGCGCGCGGGCAAGGGGCAAATTCGCGATGCCTTTGCCAAGGTGGATGACCGTGGCGAAGCATGGCTGGTGAATGCGCACATTGATGAGTATGCGCAGGGCAACATANACAATCACGANCCCAAAGCGCCGCGCAAGCTGCTGCTTCACCGTCGGGAGATNGATAAGTTACGTGGGCTGACACAGGCCAAGGGCCATGCGTTGGTGCCGCTGAAGATGTATTGGAAAANGGGGAAGGTAAAGGTGCAGTTGGGCNTGGGGCAGGGCAAGGGGCACGCCGACAAGCGAGAGGATTTGCGCAAGCGCGAGACTGANCGCCAAATGCGCCACGCCACCATGCGGCACATGAAGGGCGGGGAATAAAAAAACTGCCGGCAAAATGCCGGCAGCACGAAACTCTATGCCGTAGCTTACTTCGCTTCGCTGGATTCCGGCTTCCAGTTGCGCTTGGGCGCCTTAGTGATCAACCCCTTCTTAATGGCGCTGGCTGCCACGCGCACGTATTTCACCGTGCCGTTCTCATCAATGATCTTCACGCGTTGCAGGTTCGGGTAAAACTTCCGCTTTACCACCTTCTTCACGTGGCGACCAATGCCGCCCTCCTTCTTGGCCTTGCCGCTGCGTGTGATGCTGCCGCCAGTAATGGGCCGTTTCCCGGTTAGTTTGCAAATGCGAGCCATGATTACGTAAATTGAGCGCGAAAGACTACCAGCCAATCAAGCACTGGCAAGCCCTATTTGGTGAACTTAGAGACTTCTTTCCGTAATTTTCGAAGCAATCCCAGCAATAGCTTCGGCAATAGGCGCTACGCCTTGATCGCCTTGTCCGTGAACGCGGATTGCGACGGCACCGTTTTCGACCTCTTTTTTCCCGACGACGAACATCGTGTGCGTCTTGGCGAGTTCGGCGTTACGAATTTTGCCACCGATTTTATCGCCGGATAAATCTGCGCCGCATCGGATACCGGCAGACTTTAATTGTCCGAGAATATTTTCAGCATACTCGTTTTGATGCTCGGTGATGGGCAGTACACGCACCTGTTCTGGCGCAAGCCACAGTGGGAAGTTCCCTGCAAAGTGCTCGATAAGGATGCCCATAAAGCGCTCGAAGCTGCCAAAGGGCGCGCGATGGATCATCACCGGCTGGTGACCGGCATTATCGGCGCCAACGAATTCCAAGCCAAAGCGTTCGGGCAAATTGTAGTCGAGCTGGACGGTGCCCAGTTGCCATTCCCGCCCAAGGCAGTCCTTGACCATGAAGTCGAGTTTAGGCCCGTAAAACGCTGCTTCACCCTGAACTGCCTCGTGCACGATGCCCATCTCATCGGCCACGCGCTTGAGCGTTGCCTCGGCTTGATCCCAGTTAGCGGGGTCGCCGGTATACTTGTCGCCATCGGGATCGCGCAGGCTCACCTGCACGCGGTAATCCTCCAACCCGAGCGAGCGCAGTGTTTTCAGCGTAAGGTCCACCGTGTCGCGCACCTCGGCCTCGACTTGTTCCTGAGTGCAAAAAATATGCGCGTCATCCTGCGTGAGTCCGCGCACCCGCGTCATGCCGCTCAGCTCGCCGCTTTGCTCATAGCGATATACCGTGCCAAATTCTGCCAGTCGCACTGGCAGCTCGCGGTAGCTACGCTTTTCCGCCGCATAAATCTGGATGTGATGCGGACAGTTCATCGGCTTGAGCAAATATTCCTCGTTCTCCTCAGCTTGCAGCGTGGGGTATTGGCTGTCCTTGTAAAATGGGAAATGTCCCGATGTCTTGTATAGCTCGATGCTGCCAATGTGCGGCGTAAACACCGGGCTGTATCCGCGCGCCATCAACTCGCCTTGCATGAAGTTCTGCAGTTCCGTGCGCACGATGCCGCCCTTGGGCATCCACAGCACGAGCCCTTGGCCCACCATTGGCGACAGTGTAAACAGTCCCTGCTCGCGGCCAATCTTCCGGTGATCGCGCTTGGCTGCCTCCTCGCGCATCTCCAGCCATTCGTTGAGTTGCGTCTTGTTCTTAAAAGCTGTGCCGTAGATGCGTTGCAGTTGTGGGTTTTTCTCGTTGCCGCGGTAATACGCCGCCGCCAGACGCAGCAGTTTGAAAGCCTTCACGTTGCCCGTGCGCGGCACATGCGGCCCGGCGCAGAGATCGAAGAATTCGCCATTTCGAAAAAAAGTAATCTTTTCGTCCTCTGGAATATCGTCGATGCGCTCGAGCTTGTACGGTTGCTCTTCCTTTTCGTAATGCGATTTTGCCTCCTCGCGGCTCATCTCGGAAAACTCAAACACTTGGTTTTCCTTCACGATCTTTTTCATCTCCGCCTCAATTTTCTCAAAGTCATCCGGCGTGAACCGGTGCTCGAGGTCGAAGTCGTAATAAAACCCCTCCTCCGTTGGTGGCCCGATGTCCAGCTTGGCATCAGGCCAGATGCGCAGCACGGCCGTGGCCAACACATGGGCACACGAATGTCGGATGCGCGACAGCTCGTCCATTTGCTGCCTCTCCTCGATGCTCTTTCGCTGAACCTCTTTTTTAGCCCCTTCCACTGGCGGGAGGTGTACCCGAAAAGGGTCGGCGGGAAAAGTAAATTGGATTTGGGCCCGCTGATTCTGGCTGACTTTTGAATTACGATGAGTTAGATTCCGGCATGAAGGAGTGGATTTCCGATTACATTGCCGCAGAGCAAAAGGCATTGGCGAGCATTCCCGTTGATCAGGTGGCGGCAGCCATTGAGACAGTTAAGCAGGCTCTTGAAAGCGACCGGCAAATTTTTGTATTCGGCAATGGCGGCAGTGCCTCCAACTGCTCACATTTTGCCACGGATCTCGGCAAGGGCTCATCCGATGCGGTGGGCAAACGATTCAAGGTGCTTTCACTTAATGATAACGTCAGCTGGATGACNGCCATCGGCAATGACTATNATTACGACGATATTTACCTTCGGCAGCTTGAGAATTATGGCCAAGCCGGTGACGTGGTGCTAACGATGAGCGTGAGTGGCAGTTCGCCCAATCTCGTGAAGGCGTGCGCTTGGGCCAAAGAGAATGGCCTGCATATCATCGCGCTTATCGGCGGCAAGCGCGGCAAACTTAGTGAGTTTGCAGACAACTGCATTGTCATTGATGAAACCCATTACGGCCGAGCGGAGGATTGCCAGATGGGCATCGCCCACATGATTTGCTACGCTTTCATGGAGAACCCCGAGTGGGCCAAATGAATTCTTTTGAATGCCGCTGACCATCTTCGCGGCAAGCTCAGCCAACTGCCGCATAAGCCGGGCGTGTACCNCATGAAGGACCGCCTTGGCACTGTCATCTATGTCGGCAAGGCGCGCGACCTTCGTAAGCGTGTGAGTCAGTATTTTCATCCCTCACGTCGGATGGGATGGGACCTAAAGTTTCGCGCGCTCGTGGACTCGATTGCCGACTTTGACGTGCATGTGGTGCGNGGAGAGCCAGAGGCGCTGTTGCTGGAGGGGCGTCTCATCAAGCAATACAAGCCGCGCTACAATGTCAGCTTCCGCGACGACAAACGCTTCCTTATGCTCAAGGTTAACCTCAGCGACCCCATCCCTCGCTTTACATTGACGCGCCTGAAGATCGATGATGGCGCGCGATATTTTGGTCCATTCCCCAGCGGCGGGGCACTACGGCGCACGTTAAACCTCGTCCGTCACAAGTTTAACCTGCGAGGCTGCCGGCCCTTGACGCCCGGCGAACATGACTACAAACACTGCCTTTACGCGCACATCAAGGTCTGCACCGCGCCTTGCGTGGAGAAGGTCACGCGCGAGCAGTATCGCATGCAGGTNGAAAACGCCTGCGAGTTTTTATCGGGCCAATGCNGCGAGATGCTGNCTGAGTTGGAGGCTGAGATGGAGAAGGCCAGCACGGAACTGGACTTCGAGCGTGCAGCGTCATTGCGNGACCAAATCGAAGACCTGCGGGGTACCACGCGCAAGACCACCCGCTANCGCCGCCTGCCGCATCAATTGCCGGTGGCTNCCGACCCAGACCGCGACTTGGCCGAACTTGCTGATGCGCTGGGTCTCCCCACTCCGCCTGTGCGCATTGAGGGCTTTGACATCTCCAACATCAGCGGCACATTCATGGTTGCCTCGATGGTCGTCTTTCGCAATGGCAGACCCGCCAGCGCCGACTATCGGCGATACAAAATGAAGAACGTCACATCGCAGGATGACTTTGCCTGCATGGCCGAGGCGGTTCAACGGCGGTACTCTCGCGTTATTCGTGAAGGGCGGCCTTTGCCGAATCTGATTTTGATCGACGGAGGCAAAGGGCAACTCAACATGGCGTTGGCTGAATTAANCAAGCTGGGCCTTGGCAATATTCCANCTATCGGCTTGGCGAAGGAGTTTGAGGAAATTCACCGCGCAAATGAACCTGAACCACTTCGNTTTGATGAGAATTCGGGCGCTCTCAAGCTCCTTCAGCGTGTCCGTGATGAGTCACACAGATTCGCCAACACCTTCAACGCCGAGCTTCGGCTAAGAAANATTTCCGAAAGCNTNCTGGATGAATTTCCAGGAATAGGCTCCAGTCGCAAAGCCGCCTTGTTAAAACATTTCGGCAGCTTGCAACGTTTGCGCCAAGCCAGCGCGGAAGAGATNGCCGAGGTGCCTGGCTTTGGTGTGAAGAGTGCGAAGTCGTTGCGCGAATTCCTCGACGCACGTGNTTAACCAGNCACCCTTTCCGGGTGNGAATAGACATTCATTGTCTCTCCGCGCAGAAAGCCAATCAGCGTCTGCCCACTATCTCTTGCAAAATCNACCGCCAAGCTCGATGGCGCTGAGACTGCCGTTATGATTGGGATTCGCGCGGCCAGTGCCTTCTGCATGATTTCGAATGATGNCCGTCCGCTCACCATCAAAAGGCAGTTTGAGTANTCGTGCCCCTTGAGNAGGCCATGGCCTACNACCTTGTCCACCGCGTTGTGCCGTCCAACATCNTCNCGCAGCACGAGCAGTTCGCCTGCAGCATCAAACACNGCTGCAGCATGCAGCCCGCCTGTTTGCTCAAAGGTCGCCTGCGCATTCCGTAACGTGGTGGGCAATCCCGTGATGATGTCTGGCGCAATGCGCACGCCGGAATCTACCGGCGGGAAATCCTGTTGCACCGCCTCAATCGTCGCCTTGCCGCAGAGCCCGCAACTGGATGAGGCGAATACATGGCGGGTCAGTGATTCC
This sequence comes from Verrucomicrobiales bacterium, assembly GCA_002724615.1. GTDB lineage: Bacteria > Verrucomicrobiota > Verrucomicrobiia > Limisphaerales > UBA1100 > UBA6614. The sequence continues at coordinate 8,241 of PBPF01000017.1, forward strand.
AGATCCGCATCGACTCCCGCTCCCAGAAAGACATTCAGGGTNTTTCCCAAGCGCGCCGCCTCGCCCTCTGTGCAATGCGCAATTTCTGTTACGTCCTCCCGTCGTTTAATCAATCCTTCTGTTGCAAGAAACCCGGCAGCTAATTCCTCGTCGTGCCCCGGCGTTCGCATTGTCACCGCCACATTCTGTCCGCGCACACGAATCTCTAGCGGCTCCTCAATGGCAAGTGCGTCGTCTGTCGGTGGATGCAGTTCACCATCTTTCCANCGNTGGATGGGAGTGATGTGGCTCTGGNTATTGTCGGGCACGGATGGTTAATCCTCGGCTGGCGCGATGCTCACCGGGCAGACCTTTAGCTCGGCGGTCTCCGTGACGGGATCGTAACCGGAGCCGGTGAGGATGTTCACGGGCACGTCGCTGAAGCTGAAGCTGCAGAAGACGGTGCCACGCGGGGACATATCGCTGGCGCGCGCGCGGATCTTGANGGNNCCACGGCGNCTGCGAAGGCTAGCCCATCCGCCGTCGGGAATGCCCCAGTCAGTGAGGTCGTCGGGATGAATTTCCAGCGACTCCTCGCTCAGCAGNTAGTCGATGCCCGCCGCGCGTCCGGTTTGCGTGCGAGTGTGGTAGGCCTGCAGGCGGCGCCCAGTGGTAAGCCACACGGGGAACTCGTCGTCCACTACCTCAGCGGGGTCACGATAGCTGATNACGCGGAAGAGGCCGCGCCCATTTTTAAACTCACCCTCGTGTAGCACGGGTGTGCCTGGGTGATCCTTGTGAGGTACTGGCCAGTTGTATTCGCCGTGCTCGATGCGGTCCCAGTCGAGGCCGGCATAGATGGGTGAAAGGCCGCAGAGTTCATTGAAGACATCCTTTGGCGATTCGTACTCAAAACCCGCGAAACCCATCCGGCGTGCAATTTGCGAGATTATCCACCAGTCGGGCTTGGCTTCGCCGGGAGGTGTCACGGCGCCGCGAAGCCGCTGGACGCGACGTTCNGTGTTAGTGCAGACGCCATCAGTCTCTCCCCAAGCGGTGGCNGGAAGCACAACGTCGGCAAAATCTGCGGTTTCCGTNCGGAAAATATCGATGACCACCAGGTGATCGAGTGCCTTTAGNGCATGTTCACAATGCTTGCGGTCAGGATCGGAGACGACCGTGTTTTCNCCGTCAATGAGCATTGCGTGGATGCCTTCGCCACAGCGGTTCAGCGCAGTGACCTTGGTAATGCCTTTCTCGCCATCAATCTCGCGCCCGTACAGTTCTTGGAATTTAGCTTGGTTGGCAGGGTCATTGACGGGTTGGAAGCCGGGATAATTNGCCGGNACCGCGCCACAGTCNCCAGCNCCCTGGATGTTGTTCTGCCCGCGCAACGGGTTAATGCCGGTGCCTTCGCGCCCGATGTTACCTGTCATCAACGCGAGGTTNCAAAGGCTCTGCACGTTGTCNACGCCGCAGATGTGTTCGGTGATGCCGAGCGTGTAGTAAATCGCCGCCTTGTCCGCTTGGCCGTACAACAGNGCCGCGCGCTCGATATCCGCTGGAGGCAAGCCAGTGATGCCNGCTGCCCACTCGGGTGTAAACTGTTTCACNTGCTCCAGAAAATCCTCACCGTCCGCCGTGCGCGTGTCGATGAATTCAATATCCACCAACCCCTCGCGTGCGATGACGTGCGCCATACCCAGCAACAGGGCGACATCCGAGCCCACGCGGATGGGCAGGTACAGTTCGGCCATTTCGGCGAGCGGAATGCGGCGTGGATCGGCCACAACCATTTGCGANCCACGCTTGAGAGCCCGNTTGATNCGTGTGGCGGCCACGGGATGGCACTCGGTCATGTTCGTGCCAATGCAGAAAATAAGATCTGGTTTCTCCATATCGGCGAGGGGG
>PBPF01000145.1 GCA_002724615.1 Verrucomicrobiales bacterium
TGGTGGATTATTTAAGGTCGCTGCGGTGACGATGTTTCAGCCGACCACTGCCTGCTACTGTTTCTTCACCCACGGCCAGAGAGGCTTTAAATCCTCATCACTCAAAGCGGCAGTGCGAATGGGTTTGCCCCCGATCTCGAAGGCCTGCTTTAAACGCGCGCGCGCCTCCTCAAGGCGCTCAAGTTGGCAGAGGTAGCAGGAAATATTGTAGGGAATCATCCATTCCTTGGGGAAAGTGTCGGCAACACTTTCCAAGACCTCAAGTGCTGCTCCAATGCCACCAGCCTCGACACGCCGAGTCGCATAGGCAAGATGCAACCAGAAGCCGGGCTCGTCAGGAAACTCATTGGCCAGCCAATCGGCCATGTCCCGAGCCTTGTCCCATTCGCCACCGAGAATCCACGAGTCGAGCCATGCGGAGCGCACGAACGGATGAGCCTGAAGCTCCGGCCTTATCTTGTCCAACTCAGCCCATGCCTCCTTCGCGTTAAGCAGGCCAGTCCAGCCTTGGGCAGCTTCCCAATGGTGCACGTCTGGCGGGGGCAGGGGATCCACACTGTTCACGTGGCGATTATTTCGGTTTCCATCGCATTGCCAACTCCATAAAGTGCGCGTGTGAATTTTTCACCTTTGGCGCAACTGGAGGACGATACGGTCTTCATCATTGTCCTCGGCGCAGTGTTGGTCTTTGCGGTCTATCAGCTCGTGTTCACTTCAGACGGGGTTCACGTATCCCCAAAGAAAACAGACGAAGGCAAGACAACGGATTTTGAGCGGCAGTTGCTGGAGAAACTGGACCATGCCAATGACCTGCTGGTATCGACGCGCAACTGCATTTTGATCCTCATCATTCTGCTGGTAGTGCTGGCAAGCCTATTTCTGATTTTCCGTTGAGCAGAGTTTTTTTCTCGCGCGAGCTTGTCATTGAGCAAAACTGAGGCATGGCTGTGACCGAAATTGCCCAAGCTCTCGTGCGCATTCCCAGCGTTAACCCCGCCTATGATCCCGACAGTCCTGGAGAGTGCGCGGTGGTAGATTGGCTGGAGAACTGGGGACGCGAACAGGGACTGGAGTCACTGCGTCAGCCATGCCTGGAGAATCGTGACAACCTGAGTTTCACGATCAGGAACGGGAAAGGACCGCATTTGCTATTCAACGGACACACAGACACGGTGAGCGTAGCGGGGATGACCATTGAGCCCTGGAACGGGGAAATTCACGACGGGTGCCTGTGGGGTCGGGGAGCGACGGACATGAAGGGACCGCTCGCAGCAATGCTGGCAGCGATGCTTCGGTTGCGCGAAAACAAGGACTGGACCGGATCACTTACGGTGGGATGCGTAGTGGATGAGGAATATAAATATAGAGGCATATTATCCTTGATTGAAGCCAATGCACCATGGGACTTTGCGGTAGTTGGTGAACCAACGGGAATGAAGGTGGTGCGGGGCTGCAAAGGCAGTTGCCGATTCACAATCCACACAGAAGGCCGGGCAGCGCACAGCAGTAATCCCGCAAGCGGTTCAAACGCGATCGTGGGGATGTCACGAGCTATCCCCTCAATGGCAGAATATTTTGAAAATGGTCTGACTCAGTTTTCCCGAGAGGGCTTCGGGCCCAGCACTGGCAGCATCGGCTTGATTGAGGGTGGGAGCGGGATCAACATCGTTCCGGATCGTTGTGAGATCTCAATTGATATCCGAACCGTGCCAGGACAAGACACGGACGCGATGTTGCGGGAATTTGAAGAATTTGTGCGTTCGCGATGCGGCGATCTTGACGAAGTGGAACTGGTGTTCGACAGACCGGAACATTCTAGTCCGAGCTTTGAGACATCGCCGAACCATGAACTGGTGCGTGCAGCTTGCGGAGTATTGGGAGATGAGCAAACGCAAGTTGTGCCCTTTGGATGTGACGGAAGCAAGATTGCAGCGAGAGGCATCCCGACAATAGTTCTTGGCCCGGGGAGAATTGAGCAGGCGCACACGAAGGATGAGTTTATCGCAGTGGAGGAGCTTGAGCGAGGAACGGATGCCTATGAGGCGTTGGCTTTGGCGCTACTGAATGGGAACGAGCGATAGGTTCTCCAGCGAACTAATCGTTTAACAGTACCTTGAAGATCTCGGCCTCGGTAAAACCGTGAAAGGAGATTACTGGGTGCCAGTGCTCGCGGCGCCTTCGATCAACAGATGGGTTTTGCCTGCGGCAATACCGGTAAAGGTCTCGGTTTGGCCGGAAGGCCAAATGATTTTGACCGAATCTACTTTGTCAACGGAGCCGAGCCCAAAATGGAGTGCGGTGGGATTTTGAGAAAGGAAGCCCTTGCCACTGACAATCTCCGCGAAACGGCGTTGACTGCCGTAGCGAACCTCAACGCGAGCACCGATGGCATCGCGGTTTGATCCCTTAGGATTCTCGCGGGACCAGCTACCCTGAAGACGAAGTTGAATCCAGTTGTTCTGGCGGGGTTGAACGTTCCGGTAGAAGCGGGCGGGACTGTCGTAGTTGCTAATAGCGACATCAAGGTCACCGTCCCCGTCAAAATCAAAAAAGGCGGAGCCGCGGGAGTTGCCCTCAAAGCTCAGTTCGCAGCGATCGGAGACGTCATAGAAATAACCGTCCTCGAAAAGTGACATTGTGTTGTTCTGGTCGGCGTGTTGGGAGATAAAAGTCCGGCCCTCAACGAATTCTCGGCGGTTCTCGTTGTCGCGACCGGGCACACTGCCCTCGGTGCCATTAAGCACAAGTAGATCTTCGTCACCGTCGTTTTCATAGTCGAATGTGCTAGCGTCCCAAGCCCAGCCGAAATTGCCGGGATCGACCCAGACATGGTGGACGTTGCGATAAAACCCACTGTCGTCGGCCTGGAAGAGAACGTTTTCGACCATCGCGCGCATCGTGTGGAGTTGCTCAAAGCGGACGGGGGTATTTGCGGTAGGCTGCACATAACGAACTCCCTCGACATGTTTATGAATTTGAGTGACATAAATAGAGAGGCGTCCGCTGTGGTCGAGATCCATCAGGTGGAAGTTCATTGAGTTGACAGGCAGGTTGAAACCCGTAGAAGTCGAGACTTCCTCGAAGCGCTTACCTTTTTTATTACCGAGATTGCGGTAGACACGGCTGATGCCAAAATCGTTCATGGAAAAAATGTCGGGCCACCCATCCTGATCGTAATCATGCACGCCAACGCAATGGGTCCAACCCCGGTCACCGACGCCTTGTGTCTCGGTGACATCCTCAAACCAATGGCGTTTCCCATCGGAACGATGATGGAACAGCTGGTTGGGAGGGCCACTTCGGTTGTCGATGCCAAGGTCGGGAGACTTGCGATCGGGCCAGCTCCCGAAATTCCCTATGTAGACATCAAGGAGCCCATCACGGTCGAAATCAAACCAAACAGCTTCGTGGGTCACGGGAGCGTGCTCGCCCTTGTCCATGCCTGGCCAAGTACCAATACCTGTCTCTTCCGTGACATCCACGAACCGGTTGCTGCCCTCATTGCGATACAACTTGTTGGGGCGCCAGACGAAGGTTAGGAATAGGTCCTTGTCGCCGTCGTTATCGTAATCAACGAAGTAGCCGGCGCGGGTCTCGCCTTCGCGCCGCAAGCCAGTCTGGGTGGTGATGTCCTGAAATTTTCCATCCTTCAACTGGTAAAGCTGACCAGCTTTGTCGCCGGCAAAGTACAGCAAATCCACACGTCCATCGCCATCCGCATCGCAAGCGGACACACCACCGCCGGCGATTCCGGTTGGCACCTTTAGAACAGAACGTTTCTGTTTAATCTCTGGATCAGGGGCATGTACAAAGTCGATGCCGACCTCGCCGGTGATGTCAGCAAACATGGGAATGCGTTGGCCATCTTTCTCGAGCGCGGCAAGAATGCGGTCGAGGGTAGGCTTGGAGTAGTTGGGTTTCTGGACATGTTGGGGACGCCGCTCGCGATTGGGGCCCATGGTCTCAATCAGTGCGATAGTCTTTAAAACACTATCGGCGGTAAGGCGAGAACGGGAGGTCTCACTGTCGGCCTCGGGCTTGGTCAGACCGCGTCCACGGGCAGTCTCGCGATCGGCGCGATCGGCCAACTGGATAACGGCGACTCCCATGACAGACAGAAACTCGCTAAGTTCCTCTGCGGCGTAGTGATCCAGTTCGAGAAGATTCGCCTGCTGCTCTTTAGCCATAAGATCAATGGACTTGCGAAGCCATGTCCAGTGGAGTCCTGAGTCACGGAAACCATCTTGTTTTACCCCTTCGACAACCATGGACAGGCGGGGCGTGGCAGGGAACACATCGGTGTGGCCGCCAATCCGATCCTCGTGAGGATAGTCATCGTAGATAACGGCGGACATGGCTTCATGGGAAATGAAATTCCCGTCAGAGCTTTTGGCCTGCGCCTTGTTCCAAAGGCTGGGCACAAGCGTCTTGGTGACCCATTTGTCCAGTTCCACAAAGGCCTTTTCATCAACCTGTCGCCCGGGTGACCAAGGGTCGACCTTGAGCATGTTGCTGTACCCTTGCAACACTTGGGCCATGGTCATCTCTTGATTAAAATTGCGGAGGGAAGCGACCTTTTGCTGGATGAGCAAGCGAGTGCGGGGAAGGTGCTGAGTCGGTTTTTCCTCCGGGGATGTAGAAGGCTTGCTCTCACGATCTCGCCACAAGAGGGCCCCACCAACGATAGCAACAACCAGAATGANGGTAACGGCCCAGTTGCCGGANCCNCCAGCGCCTTGGTCAGAATCGGCCATTTTTAGTCAGGCTGGCGACGCAGTGCAGCGAAGGATTTCTCGACGGATGCGTCATCGACCTCGGAAAGGCGGTCGGCCTTGGCAATTTCTCCGGTTTTCCTGAGAATAGCTAGGTCGAAGGAACGCAGGAAACGATACATGAGCTCAATGGCTTGCTGGTCGTATTGCGGCTTTAGGGTCAACCTACCTTCGGTGTCGATGTGGCGGTTGACCCAGTTCTGCAGCAGACGCCAAGTCTCGATAGTTTTCTCATAGTCGTCCTTGGCCTCAGCTGGAATTAGGAGTTTGATAGCCGTGGGGCCAGCGTCAAAATCGAAATCAATACCCTGACTAGTTTCGCGGCTGATGTAGTGCTTNTTTAAAATCTCCAGTAGGGTTTTCTTTGTGATATACTCACCTTCGCCTTGTGCCTTGGCGGCGGCTTTCCAGATGCTTTCTAGATGGGCGGCATGGAGGCGGGTGCGGGCGCTCTTGGCCTCGGGGGAGATTTTACACTGCGAGATGAATTGCTGCAGGTCCACCATGGAACTCCAGCAGCGNACNTCCTTCTCGCTTTCACGTGCNCCCACCTTGCTGTCCATGTAGGCCAGCATATCAAACATCTTGGTTTCCTTGATGTCCGCCTTAACTGGCGGCTCGGTGTCTGGACTGGACGGACCGGTTAAAAGAATNACACCCGCAACAACAGCAGCNACAACAAGCACCACAGCTTGCACGGTAAAGGCGGACTTGGGATTGGGCGCGGCCATGTTCGTTTAAGGTCTCGGCTGNCNCAAATGCNTAGCAGAAAAAAAGTAATTTTTCAAGCCGAAAGCCTCTGCGTCGGCTAGTCCGAAGGCCGACCCTTTGCGGGTTTTCCATTCTCTTTAAGTGGGACGGGAAANCGCTTGGGGTCGGGGTTGCGGGCGATGGTNCCGTCTGGATTCAAAATATAACGNCCATGGTAACCGGGATAAGGATCGACNCCGATACGGGGATCGACGTTAGGTGTGTCAAGAATGGGAGAAGGTACGCCGGCATAGATTCCAAAGTCGTCCATGTGGTGTCCAACAGTCCATTCCATCAAGCCACGATCGCTCGTGGAATGCGCACTGCCATCGGCAAGGCCGAGTTGGCCTTGGTTGCCCCGCAAGCCGGCCATGGTGCGGTTGCTGTCGGAGTTNTTCTCGTANCCCAACCANTGGGCATAGGTGTCGTGATCNTTGTCATCCGGGTTGCCAAGAGACTGATTACTTAGACTATCGCCGTAGTTTTGCGGGCCTTGGATGTTGCGGGTGACGGTTAGAATAGTAGTCCCTCTGATGAAGTCTGCTCCAAGNTCCGGTGCCCCGTTTGCCTTGGATGCATGACGCTTGCCGAGCAGTTCAGGCACCTCCCAAGAACGCTCAATCCAGACTTTACGATAGTAGTAGCCGTAGTAATTGACCTCTTCGTAATAATCCTTGCGAAAAACGTCCGAACCACAAACGAGGCCGTAACTATGGGCGTTGTCAGGCACCTCAGTGACAGAAACGAGGTTGACCATCTCGTTAGCGGTTATGAGGGATGGATCGCACGGGGAAAGAAGCACCTTGGAAGTGCCGAGCATAACGCGTATTAGGCCCATCCCAAAAAGGACGTCGGTGCGATAGGAGCGCTCACCCCAGATGCCTTGCGCNCCTTTGTCGACATCGACAATGAGCCACGGAAACTTCACCTCGTTGTCACCAGCATAGACGATGAATGCAGCATTGATCTGCTTGATATTGTTGGCGCACTTCATTCGACGCGCTCTGTTTTTGGCCATTGCCAAACCAGGCAGAAGCATACTCATTAGAATCCCTAACACCGCCATGGCGACGATNACCTCAAGCAGCGAGTAGNCGTGTTTTCGTCTGGGTTTGCTCATTGGTTCCCTGCTTTGCGAGACTCGATGTCTCTTGGGTTGTAGGCNGGGTTGGGNCCGGTGGGTTGGCCGGAGGCATCCCAGTTGAACCTGCGCGGGTTNCCGGGATACACGTCCTGTCCGCCTAGTTCGACCTCAACATTGGGGGTATCNATGATAGGTGAAGGCGCTCCGGCATANATGCCGAAATCGTCACTGTGGTGGGACTGCNCCCATTCCATCAGGCCACGGTCNCTGGTGGTGTGTGCACTGCCGTCGGCNAGNCCGATTTGGCCCTGGTTNCCGCGNAGTCCGGCCATAGTACGGTTGCTATCAGAGTTGTTCTCGTAGCCCAGCCAGTAGGCATACTTGGTGTGATCAGGCAGGTCGGGATTGCCCAAGGTCTGGTTGCTAAGGCTGTCACCACGGTTGNGCGGGCCNGAAATG
>PBPF01000146.1 GCA_002724615.1 Verrucomicrobiales bacterium
ACCAGCGCTGATGCGCAAAATCGACACTCACAGTTTTTGAGTCTTGAACTGTCGCCGGAGACTTGGCGTACGGAGCTTTCCCGTGCGCGAACATTCTGTCTGTATGAGGAGATCGAGCATCTGTATAAGAACGGGCTCATTAAAGGTGGCAGCCTTGAGAACGCGGTCGTTATTCGCGATGATGTTGTTCTAACTAGCGAACCCCTGCGATATGCTAACGAGTTTGTTCGCCACAAGATTCTTGATATCATTGGCGACCTGTCACTGCTTGGGCGTCCGTTGCATGCGCATATAATTGCAACGCGCCCTGGGCACGCAGCCAACTGTGAATTGGCCCGGCAGATTTTGGCTCAAAGCCGAAAGCCGTTACAGGCAGCCCAAACATTTGCGCCGCCGCCCACGGCTGAGGCAGAGACCATTGTTCAGGACGGTGCTGAGCTGGACGTCACGCAGGTAATGAAAATACTGCCGCACCGTTACCCCTTCCTGTTGGTAGATAGAGTGAAGCAAATCGATGGCAATCGCATAGTGGCAATCAAGAACGTCAGCGTTAATGAGCCATATTTTGAAGGGCATTTCCCAGGGCATCCCATCATGCCAGGCGTTCTTCAGCTTGAAGCCATTGCGCAGGCCGGCGGTATCCTGATGCTCAAGAAGGCTGAAAACCTCGGCAAGCTTGCTTACTTTACTAGCGCCGACAACGTAAAGTGGCGCAAGCCAGTTCATCCAGGTGATATGCTGGTGGTCGAGGTGGAGTTGTTGAAGTCACGTGGAAAGATCGGTAAGGCCAAGGGCAAGTGCCTTGTAGAAGGGGAGACTGTCAGCGAGGCGGATGTGACTTTTATGCTCTTCAGTCCAGACGAACAATGAGCATCCACTCCACCGCCGTCATTCACGAGGGCGCAGTCATCGGCGCGGATTGCGACATTGGCCCCTATTGTGTCATTGGTGAACATGTTGCCCTCGGCGGAGGCTGCAAACTCCACTCGCACGTCATTTTGGATGGCCATACAGAGATCGGTGATGAAAATCAGATTTACCCGTTTGCTTCCGTCGGCCTGCGCTCGCAGGATTTAAAGTGGGACGGTGGCACAACATGGACCCGCATCGGTCATCGCAACACAATCCGTGAATATGCTACTATTCATAGTGCCACTGGTGACGGTGATGCCACCGTAATTGGTGACGACAACAACTTNCTGGCTTACAGTCATGTGGCNCATGATTGCCATATCGGCAATCACGTTATTATGTCCAATGTTGGCACGCTTGCGGGTCATGTGATTGTCGAGGATCGAGCCATTATTGGTGGGTTGGCTGCGATTCATCAGTTTTGCCGAGTTGGCACGATGGCTTTTATAGGTGGCTGCAGTAAGGTTGTTCAAGATGCCCCGCCTTACATGATTATCGACGGCAACCCTGCAGGGNCAAGAACCTTGAACAAAGAAGGGCTAAAGCGAAACAGTGTCAGTGAGGAATCCCAACAGGCATTGAAGCAGGCGTATCGGATGATTTTTAGAGGAGAACTTTCNGTGAAAAATGCTGCCGAGAAAGCCGGCGCAGAGTTTNGTGGCTGTANGGAAGTGGGAAATTTGGTTGAATTTATCAGGNCCAGCGAGCGAGGNATTGCCTGTTGATGTTAGCTTGCTTCAAGAGCTAAAGGGGAACCGTGGTTTTNTTTCGCTGAGTAAATCGGCAACAATTCTCATATCCACAATCNCGTGCCAGGTTGACGGCGTCTTTTAGGTTCATTCCTACTTCATGTGGAGCATGCGCATCTGATCCAAATGTAATTTTGACTCCGGCTTCGTGAGACTTCTTTAGGAAATCACGGTCGGGATATATCTCAGCGCAGTCCTTGCGGAGACCGGCCGTATTTAACTCAATGCAAGTATCACTGGANTTGCACATATTGAGAAAGGATTCGATGTCATCTGAAAAATCACGGGTGGGGCGGTGGCCAAATTTTTTGGGAAGATCNGGNTGGCCAATAATTTGGAATAGCCCGGATGCAGCTGCTGCAGTGAGTCGTTCNAGATATTCAGTCCAAACATTGTCCGCACCACGATTATCCCATTCAGNGANGTACTTGGGGTTGTCAAAATCCCATTTGCCACTGANGTAATGGACAGAGCCGATGAAATAATCCCAGTCATGCCTGCCGGCCATATCTTCGATCCATGGCTCNTGGCCCGGGATGAAATCGACTTCCAGNCCAAGCTTAATGTTCAGTTCAGGAAACATATCCTGTGCGCTTCGCACTTTAGACACATACTCATCNAGTTCGCCGGCAAGCATTCGCCAATCGTCCTGNTCGTCATGTTCAACNGGGGAATGGTCGCTAAAGCCGATTTCTGGCACACCCACTTCAACTGCGCGAGCGGCATACTCCACAGGCTCGCCCTTAGCATGTCGGCATAACGGCGTGTGCATGTGGTAATCGGCTGGCAGCGGCATGGCGGAGAATTGCCAGACANCGTTAAGAACCGCAAGGGAATTGATTGACAGGGTTATGGCAGGTGAACAGACTCCGCCGGCAAGTGACCCCTCGTTTGCCCCGATTGAACTCGGGGTTTTTTGTTGGGGNGTGCCTGTTTAAGAATTATGGCGAATACCATCCTAGTAGGCGCTCAGTGGGGCGACGAAGGNAAGGGCAAGATTATCGACGTGCTGACCGAGCAGGCAGATGTGGTGGTCCGCAGTCAGGGCGGTAGCAACGCAGGCCACACTGTGAGGGTTGATGANCAGCAATATATTTTGCACCTGATTCCTTCNGGNATTCTCCATNCGAAAACNAAGTCAGTTATTGGTAATGGCGTGGTTATTGACCCCCTGACCTTAGTGGCTGAAATTGATGAACTGGAAGACCTTGGCGTGCGCGTCAAAGGCAATTTGTTCATCAGCGAAAAAGCACATGTGGTGATGCCATACCACCGAGAACTGGAAGCCTGCAGTGAGGACCGCAAGGGCAAGAATCAGATNGGCACCACACGGCGTGGTATTGGGCCGGCCTATATGGACAAGATGGGGCGTGGCGGCTTGCGCATGATTGATCTTAGTGACCGCAAAAAGCTTACTGAGCGCGTTAAGCAGCGCGTTCTCGAGAACAACCGCCTTCTCAAAGCGTTGGGCGGCAAGCCGGTTTCATTGAAAAAGGTGCAGGCNGATTATGAAAAGGCAGCTCGAAGGCTGCGTCCTTTCATTGTCAATACCCTGCCATTGCTACACAAGGCAGCCANTAATGGGGCGAATGTCCTGTTTGAGGGCGCNCAGGGGAGCTATTTGGATATCGATCACGGCACATATCCCTTTGTTACATCCTCAAACACCACTGCGGGTGGTGCATGCACTGGTTCGGGTATCCCGCCTAACTTTATCGATCATGTCATTGGTGTGTTAAAGGCTTACACCACGCGAGTTGGTGGTGGACCACTACCAACAGAAGATGGCGCAATTGGCGACATGCTGCATGGAATGGGTCGTGAATTTGGTGCAACGACAGGGCGCCCCCGCCGTTGTGGGTGGCTGGATGCGGTGACTATCCGTCAATCCGTAATGGTCAACGGCATTGATGAGCTGGCCGTAACAAATGTTGACGGCTTGGATACNCTTGAGGAAATCAGGGTTTGCACACACTACCGAATGGGTAATCGACGGCTTGAATTTGTGCCTGCCGACCTTGAGGATTTAGCTCGGTGCAAACCGGTTTATCAGTCATTCNCAGGATGGCAGAAGGACACCAGTGGCGCGCGCGAGTGGAAGCAACTGCCGTTGAATGCGCGACGTTATCTGAAGGCGATCGCCAAGCTCGCTGGCGCAAAACTCAAGATCGTCTCAATTGGGCCTGCGCGAGACCAGACCATCTTTCTTTAAANCGCCATGAGCGGCGCAAAGCTCCAGCTCAGTTCTGAGGCCCGTGAGTTGCTGCCTATGCATGTGGCGGTGATCATGGACGGGAATGGGCGTTGGGCCAAGGGCAGGGGGTTNCCGAGGATNGAGGGGCATCGCCGCGGTGTGGAGTCTGCNCGTACCATAATACGTACTGCNGGCGAACTGGGTTTAAAATACCTAACCCTCTACACGTTTTCTGCAGAGAACTGGAACCGGCCAAAGCCTGAAGTTGATGCCATAATGCGATATCTTGCGTTTTACCTAAAACGGGAGGTCAAGACGCTCAACAAGAATAACGTCCGCTTGGAAGCCATAGGTCAGCTACACAGACTTCCTGAGGAGGTGCGTGAACAATTCGAGAAATCGAAGGAATTACTCGCCAAGAATAATGGGCTGACGCTGGTGTTAGCCTTGAGCTATGGGTCGCGTGCGGAAATTGTTGATGCGGCTCGCTCAATTGCCGAGAAGGCACATAGCGGGGAAATCGACCCGCAGGAAATCGATGAGCAGACTGTGTCTGATCATCTTCACACTCGGAATATTCCCGACCCCGACTTGCTTGTTCGAACAAGCGGCGAAATGCGAATCAGCAATTTCATGCTTTGGCAAATCTCTTACGCCGAGTTGGTGGTCACGCCAACCCTTTGGCCGGATTTCCGGCGAGAACAATTCATTGAGGCAATCGAGGAATATGCGCGCCGACACCGACGGTTTGGCCAGCTTTAAATGACCCAATCTGATTCATCAGGGGAAAATTCCAAGGGCAAGGTGTTCTTGCAGCGTTTTACTAGCGCCACATTACTCTGGGGCATCCTGCTGATGGGGCTGTTTGCGCCGAATCCTCTTTTGGCCAAATCAGCTTTTCTATTAATTATGCTTCTGCTTGGAGGGCTTGGTCTGAGGGAATATTTCGTATTATCCGAACGCGGCGGTTTTCCCGGTCGCTCATGGCAAGGAACATTAGGTGGCATGGTGATGCTTGTTGGAACATTTCTTCTTTTGGCGCTGCCCCAAGAGCCGATGGCCGATCAAGTGCCGCTTTTCGAGGTGTGTTTTCTGTCATTTTTTATTTTGGCTGCGGGAATCCGCCATCTGTTTGCTGACGACCCCCAAGGGCGTCTTGGGGTCACATTTATGGGTCTACTGTATGTTCCAATGCTCTTGAATTTTTTGCAGCTAATCCGATTTGAGTTTGGGCCGTGGCTGCTTCTGTTTTTCCTTGTAGTGACAAAAGCCAGCGACTCGGGTGCCTACCTGCTTGGCTCAACGATTGGTCGACATAAGATGATGCCAACTATTAGCCCAGGAAAAACGTGGGAAGGTTTTGCAGGAGCTGTTTTGTTATCGATGCTGGCGGCAGCGGCATTCATTTACTTTGCTGACGACCGCTTTCCTAAGGGGTTCACAATGCCGGTCGGCCTTGGTGTTGGCGCAGTTCTAGGTGTAGGGGCGGTCTTTGGTGATTTGATCGAATCTAAGCTCAAGCGCGTTGCCGGAGCAAAAGACTCAGGCAATTATTTCCCTGGAATCGGCGGAGTCCTCGACTTACTCGATAGCTTGCTCTTTAATGCGCCGTTGATGTACCTGTTCTTAAAGTACGGATTGTGATGAAGAATGTAGTCCTTCTTGGCAGCACCGGCTCCATCGGCACAAGCACATGCAAAGTGGCGGAGGATTTGCCGGACGAGATACGGCTAATAGGCCTTGCGGCAGGAAAAAATGCTGCCTTGATGCGCGAACAAGTTCAGCAATTCATGCCAATCGTCATTTCGATGTCAGATTCTACTGCCGCATTGAAACTCGAGGAGGAATTCGGCGGCACTCTGCGAGTGTTGACTGGTAATGAAGGCCTTATCGAGCTGGCGACAATGCCGGAAGCTGACATTGTGTTAATTGCGATCGTGGGTGTGGCAGGACTGCAGCCTGCGTTGGCTGCTATTCGCGCAGGCAAAGACATTGCGGTTGCGTCCAAAGAGATTCTCGTAATGGCAGGCGAGATCGTGATGAGTGAAGCACGTAAACATGGAGTACGTGTGCTCGCCGTAGATAGTGAGCATTCCGCCATTTTCCAGTGTCTTGATGGAAAGCCAACCGAATCAGTTCGGCAGATATGGCTGACGGCATCCGGTGGACCGTTCCGCGAAACACCAGGTGATGAGTTTGAGGCGATTACTGTCGAGCGTGCGCTCAAACATCCCTCATGGGTGATGGGGCCAAAGATTACAATCGATTCAGCCACACTGTTCAACAAGGGGCTGGAGATGATCGAGGCGCGTTGGTTGTTCGATATCCCAATGAATCAAGTTCGTGTGGTGGTGCATCCGCAAAGCGTCATTCACTCGATGGTGGAGTTTGTCGATGGATCCATCATTGCGCAGCTTTCCACGCCGGACATGTGTTTGCCCATCCAGTATGCGCTCACGTA
>PBPF01000147.1 GCA_002724615.1 Verrucomicrobiales bacterium
CGTTTCGTGGTGGCGCGTCATGGCGATTATGGCCCAGGGGCAACCATCAACGTGGTGTTTAATGATGGGCACTTGGAGGCAGTAAAATTGAGGGATCTATGGAGCCTGCATTGGCACAAGCGTTGGGAGACTCCGGCCACGCCACCGGTACTGCCAGAGAAATGATTGCCCTGAGACTCCGGGCCTGCAATATTCCGCGCGTGCAAAAACTGATTCCGATTTTTTTTAGTGCCACCTTGTGCTTGTGCATGCTCGGCTGCACCGAGCAGGAAGGCACGGAAGTACCCGAGCCCAAGCAGGAAGATGACCAGCCCTCATTTGAGCCTCCTCCCGAAGAAAACGGCGGCGAACCTGGAAATTGATTGTACTGCCGATATCCTGTTAGCGGCACGAAATAAAAAAGGCGGGCACTAGGCCCGCACTGCTTTTCGTCCGTTGACGGATTGATTACTTGTCCGTCTTCTTCGGTTTCTTCTTGGGTGCCGGACGGAGGTTAACCGTGGTGGCCTCAGGGTTGCCTTTCTCCACCTTCTTTGCGCGACCGCCAACGTATTGACCGGCCTTGATGTCCTCAAGCTTAACTGACTTCTTGTCGAGGCCACGCAGCTTGGTTGTAGCGGTCACCGCAAACACGCGGTCAGGCTTGCCCTTGGCGCCGGGCAGCGTGATGGTCTTCTTGGCCACGTCCACAGACTTGATCAAGCCACGGAAGGGGAAGAAGCCGCTCTTCTTTTTCTGGTCCGCCTGTTTCTTCTCAGGAGCCTTCTTGTCGTCCGCTTGCGCGGTGATGCCCGCCGTAAGGACAGCGGTGGACAGCAATGCTGTCAGGAGGGTTTTCACGAATGTTTTTTTCATAACGAATACTTTCTGGGATCGCCCTAAAAGTACGCCGAGCCGTGTAGTTGGCAACACCTTTTAACCTCACTTTTTCAGTGATATTAACCTGCCTAATGACCGAGGTTTTGCAACCCCGGACGGTGGCTTGGGCCCAAGATCATCGGTCCCACCTGCAGAGTGCTATCCATCATGTACGCGGGTGGAATTGGTCGTGCACCTCGCGTAAGCGTTTGCCGGCGACGTGGGTGTAGATTTCGGTGGTGCTGATGCTGGCGTGGCCGAGGAGTTCCTGGATGACGCGAAGGTCCGCGCCGTTTTCCAGCAGATGGGTGGCAAAGCTGTGGCGGAGCATGTGGGGGGTGAGGTTGCGTGTGATGCCGGCGTGGCAGATGCGTTTCTTGATGCGCAGCCAGAGTGTGGAGGGGGCAAAGGGTGTGCCGCGTTGGCTGAGGAAGACGTTGGCGGGAGTGCGGGGTTTCACGAGCTGAGGGCGGCCGGCGTCGAGGTAACGGTTGATTGCGTCGATGGCGGCGCGGCCAACGGGAGCGACACGTTCCTTGTTGCCCTTGCCGATNACGGTGATGAAGCCTTCCTCGAGGTGCAGTTGTTCGAGGCGCAATTCGCGCAGNTCGGCAAGGCGCAGGCCGGAGGCGTAGGCCAGTTCCAGNACGGCGGTGTCGCAGAGGTCGCTGGCGGTTTCCTTGGTTGGAGGGGCTAGGAGTTTTTTTATCTCGGCGTCAGTCAGCGCCTTGGGCAGGCGTTTCCAACGGCGCGGCAGGGAGAGGTTCTCGGCAAGGTTGGCGGGGATGAGCTGTTCGCTGGCGGCAAATTTGTAAAACGCGCGCAGGGCGGCGATCTGCAGGTAGACACTCTCTGGGCTGAGCCGGGCCTTTTGCTGGTTGCCTTCGCCCNCGGGCTTGCGATCGCGTTCGTGCTGCAGGAAGTCGGTGAGGTCACGCCGCGTTACTTGAGTCCAGTCATCACGGCCGCGTTTTTCTGCCCAGACGACAAANTTGCCGAGNAGNGCNGCGTAGGTTTTTTGTGTCTGCGCGGACTGGCCNTTCTCGTGCCGNATGTGCTGGAGGAANTCCTCAANNAGCGCGTGCATGACAGGATTAGGTTCAGGGACNAGAATAGGCGCATTGTTCAGGATTATGAATCCCGAACATTCGGCACATCCTTGCAGACCCTTTTACAAATCCTGTCCGGTCAGCCGCTTGTAGGCGTCGAGNTAGCGNTCGCGGGATCGGTTGATGATGTCATCGGGGAGGGTTGGNCCGGGCGGGGTCTTGTCCCAGTCGAGTGTCTCGAGGTAGTCGCGGACGAATTGCTTGTCGAAGGCGTGCTGGCCGCGGCCGGGCTCGTATTCGTCGAGCGGCCANAAGCGGGAGCTATCGGGNGTAAGNACCTCGTCGATGAGGATGAGNTCGCCNTCGAGCTTGCCAAACTCGAACTTGGTGTCGGCGATGATGATGCCGCGCTCGCGGGCATACGCGCGCGCCTCGGTATAAATTTGCAGTNACAGGTCGCGCACTTTTTCGGCCACTTCTGCGCCCTCAATCTCGACAGCCTGCTCGAAGGAGATGTTTTCGTCGTGGCCTTCGTCGGCCTTGGTGCTGGGGGTGAAGAGCGGNTGCTCCAGCTCGGCGGATTCCAGCAGATTCTCGGGCAGCGGGATACCGCAGACGGTCCCCTGCTTTTTATATTCCTTCCAGCCACTGCCGGCGATGTAGCCACGCACGATGCACTCAATCTTCAGCGGCTCGGCCTTTTTCACCACCATGCTGCGCGAGGCGAGATNCNCAAGGTTCTCNGGCAGCCCGTCAGCCACGCGGTGGTTGGGCACCAAATCAGCGTATTTATCGAACCAGAAATGCGAAATCTGCGTGAGCACCTCGCCCTTGCGGGGGATGCCGTTGGGCATGATCACGTCGAACGCGCTGATGCGGTCCGAGGCGACAAANAGGTAGTTGTCGCCAAGGTCAAACACCTCGCGGACCTTGCCGCTTTTCACCTTGGTCAGTTCAGGAATATCGAGTTCCAGCAATGCGTCATCGGGCATGCGCGGGAGTATTCGGATGCCGGCGCGAAGAGCAAGCGCGAATCATTCACAGGCCATGCCCGACTCGACACTCATGCTCCGCGCCGTTATTTTGCCCCTGTGAACGTTCTCGTCACCGGCGGAGTGGGCTTCATTGGTTTTCANGTCTGCGAACGGCTCCTGCGGGCTGGGCATTCAGTGTGTGTGCTGGATGACCTCAATGACTTTTATGACCCCGCGCTGAAGCAGNCCAACCTGCGCGACCTGCAGGCCCTGGCACAGCCGTTCGTCTTCGCGCAGGGTGACATCTCAATCCGCGAAGAGGTCGACGAGGTAATGGGCGGGATGGCTTTCGATCAGGTCATCCATCTCGCCGCGCGCGCCGGCGTGCGCCCCAGCCTCGATCAACCCGCGCTTTACCAACGCGTGAATGTTGAGGGCACCGTGAATGTCCTGGAGGCCGCCCGCAAACGCGGTGTAAAAAAAATCACCATCGCCTCCTCTTCCAGCGTTTATGGCGTGAACTCCAAGGTGCCGTTCAGCGAGGAAGACCCCATCTTCCGTGCCATCTCGCCTTACGCCGCCAGCAAGCTGGCCTGCGAGGCNCTCGGTCATACGTATCACCACGTGTACGGCATGGATATCTGTCTNCTGCGCTTCTTCACTGTCTACGGCCCGCGCCAACGGCCGGACCTTGCCATACACAAGTTTGCGAGGCTGATGGCTGAGGATCGGCCTATCCCGGTCTTTGGCGATGGCACCACCGCGCGCGATTACACCTACATCGACGACACTGTTGATGGCGTCATCGCTGCCACCGAACGTGAGTTTGGCCACGAGATCATCAACCTTGGCGAATCCCAGACCGTCGAGCTGAACCGCCTCATCGAACTCCTTGAGGACGCCCTTGGAGTAAAGGCCCAAGTCGACCGCCAACCACTCCAGCCCGGCGACGTCCCCATCACCTACGCCAATATCGACAAGGCCCGCCGCCTGCTCGGGTACGATCCCCAAGTGAAGATCGAGACCGGCATCCCGCGCTTTGCCGAGTGGTTCCGCCAAGCTGCCGTCGCGCCATGCTAGCCGAGTTTATCTACTGCTATCTGCTGCGCCCTTGGCCACTTCGGCAGCTGGCCAACTGGACCATTCGCCAACTCCTGCCCAAGTCCGTCCGCCGCGGTGACGCCACCATTGTTCTAAATCCCCGCGACCCTGTCGTCAGTGGTGCCCTCTACTTCGGCGTCTATGAGAAAGCCGAGACTGCATTCATCCAGCGCACGCTTAAGTCCGGCATGACCGTCCTCGATGTCGGCGCCAACATTGGCTACTACACCGCTCTTGCCGCGCGACGCGTCGGCCCCAACGGCCGCGTCATCGCGCTGGAGCCCGACCCCGAGAGTTACGAATTTCTTCAGCAAACCATTGCCGCCAACGAAGTCGGCAATGTTGATTCCTTCCAGTGCGCCGCCGCCGAGCGTGAGGCCAGTATGACCCTCTACATCTCCCACGACAACCGCGGCGACAACCGCCTTTACGAACCGGACCCCCGCTGGCCCAAGGTCACCGTTCCCGCCCGCCCTGCCGATGACGTGTTAAAGGAGGCCGGAATCGACACCATCGACTTTATCAAGATCGACGTCCAAGGCTTCGAGGCCAGCGTCATTGCCGGGTTGAAAACCACACTCGACCAATCTCCGAATCTCACTCTCATCACCGAGTTTTGGCCCCAAGGCCTGCGCGATGCCGGGAGCGACCCCCACGACTATCTCAAGCAACTTCGCGCCCACGGCCTGCAACTCCACGAACTCAACGCCAAGGGCGGCCTCGCCGAGCTGGCCGACGACGACCAATTTATTGCCCGCTACCCCGGCCGTCGTTACACCAATCTCATCGGCCGCAAAACAAAATGAACGCCGCCACCCGACTCCTGCGCGACCTCGTCGCCATTCCCAGCATCAACCCCGCCTTCGCCGAGAACGGCAGCAGCCCCGGCGAGGAACCTGTCGCCCAATGCCTCATCGACCGCGCCCGCCCGCTCGGCCTCGACATTGCCCGCCAACCCGTCCTTCCCGGCCGCCGCAACACCCTCATCACCCTCCGCCCCACTGGCAAAGTTCAGCGCCGCATCCTACTCGCCCCGCACCTAGACGTCGTTCCCGCCGCCGATCGCCAATTCCAGCCCGTCATCAAAAACGACCGCCTTCACGGCCGCGGTGCCTGTGACACCAAGGGCAGCGTCGCCGCCTACTTCCACACCCTTTGCCAACTTGCGAAAAGCAAACAACGCCCGCGCCACACCGAGATCATTTTTGTCGGACTCGTTGACGAGGAATGCAACCAGGCCGGCTCGCGCGCCTTTGGCCAGTCCAAGCTCAAGGCCGACCTCGCCATCGTCGGCGAGCCCACCATGCTCAAGGTCGTTACCGCCCACAAGGGTGACCTCTGGTGGCGATTGGAGACTAAAGGCCGCGCCGCCCACGGCGCCAGACCCGAACTCGGCCGCAACGCCGTCCACGCCATGGCCCGCATCGTCGACCTGTTGGAAACCAAGTACGCCGCACAGCTAAAAAAACGCTGCCACCGGCTCCTCGGCTCCCCCACCATCAACGTCGGCGTCATACGCGGCGGCCACCAGCCCAACGTCGTCCCCGATCACTGCACCATCGATATCGATCGCCGCACCCTCCCCGGCGAAACCGCCGCCACCGTCCGCCACGAAATCACCGCTTTGTTAAAACCCGCCAAGCTCAAGGCTATTATTACCGACCTCAAGGGCGTCGACAGCCTCCCGCTCGAGACCGACCCCGCCCTCCCGCTTGTCTGCGATTTCATGCGAATCGCCCGCTGCGCCAAGCCCCGCGGCGTCGACTTTTTCACCGACGCCTCCCCCATTGCTGCCGGCGGCACTCCCGCCCTCGTCTTTGGCCCTGGCAACATCGCCCAAGCCCACACCGACGACGAGTGGCTCGATTTAAAGCAACTCGACACCGCAATCGCCATCCTCACCCGCTTCCTCCAGACCCAGCCATGAGCGCCGAATCCCGCGCCACCTTCTTCCGCCAAAGCGGCTGGCTGGCGCTGGCCACAGCCGTCGGCGGCGCAGCATCCTACGCGGTGCATTTTTTCGCTCAGAAAATGCCCGAGGCCGACTACGGCGTGTTCACCACCCTGCTACAAGCGCTGAACCTGGTAGCCATCCCGGCTATCGGTCTCCAGACGGTATTCGCGCAACAGGCGGCAGCAGCCTACTCAAAGGCAGAGGAACAGCAACTGGCTGCCACCGTTCGTGTGGTAACCCGCGGGCTCGTCGGCCTGTGGCTATTGGCAATGGTGGCGTTGTTCGCATTCCGAACGGAGGTAACCGTCGCCTTTAAAATCCACGATGTGCGCGCGCTGGCGCTGGCGGCAGGCGCGGGCCTGTTTGCCCTGTGGATGCCCATGGCCTACGGACTTCTGCAAG
>PBPF01000148.1 GCA_002724615.1 Verrucomicrobiales bacterium
GATTGTCCTTGGAAAACTCAGGGTAATAAAGCGGCCGCGGCCCCGGTGGCAGGGATTGATTCAACTGCCCACTCAAAGCGCCCACCACCGATTTAACCGCCGGGCTTTTGGCCTCAGAAAACCGCCAATATGCCACTGGCTTGTCCGCCATCACCTTTGCCGAATAGGCATCGCCAAAAGCGACCAGCGGAAGGGCCAGCAACATCGCAAGGAATCCTTGGGTGTGCATTCTCATTCCGGCTGGATTGTCGCCGTTTGATTCGAAAAAACAAGACGCAACTACATCTGTTCAGACACCTCAATGCCCAACACCGCAAGCCCTTGGCGCATGACACGGGCAGTAAGGTCGCAGAGGAGCAGGCGTGACTGTTTTTCGTCGCCAGCTTTAAGCACGGGGCAGGCTTCATAAAACGCCGCGAAATGCCCGGCCAATTCATAGAGATAGTTGCAGAGATAATTGGGCCGATATTCCGCGGCGACATTTTCCAGTACCTGCCCAAAGTTTAAGAGGTGCTTGGCGAGTGCTAGTTCCTCAAGTTCGTTGAGGATAATCGCAGAGGCATCAATATTCTCAATATCACCCTTGCGAAAAATACTACGGACGCGCGTGTAGGCGTACTGGAGATAGGGTGCGGTGTTTCCTTGAAGCGCGAGCATTTTGTCCCAATCAAAAATGTAGTCGCTCTGCCGGTTGTTGGAGAGATCGGCATACTTAAGTGCACCAATGCCGATGACTCGGGCAATCTCACGCCGAGCAGCCTCATCTAGATCGGCGTTCTTCTCAGTAACAACGGTAAAAGCCCGTTCCTCAGCCTCATTCAGCAGTGCTGACAGGCGAACGACCTCCCCAGAGCGGGTCTTGTACGGCGTCCGATCATGACTGAGGATGGAACCGAACCAGACATGCACCAGATTCGCGACCACTTCAGGTTTCCAACGTTTATGAATCGCAAACAGTTGTTGGAAATGCAGTTGCTGGCGGCCATCGGTAACGTAAAGAATCTCATCGGGTGACCACTCGCGCTGCCGATATTCGAGCGTGGCCAAATCGGTTGTAGTATAATTAGCCGCGCCATCGCTCTTGCGAACAATGGCGGGCTGCTTCTTTAACTTTGGATCGTCTGTGAACTTTACGACTAATGCGCCCTCGCTTTCCTCGGCAATATTCTTTTCCTCAAGTTCAGCAATTACGCCGACCAAGGCGTCGTTGTAAAAACTCTCGCCCAATGTATAGTCAAACCCCACCCCAAGTCGGTTGTAAATCGTGTCAAACTGTTCCTGCGACAGCTCAATCATTCGCTGCCAAATGGCGCGGTTTTCCTCATCGCCGGATTGCAGTTTCACCAACTCTGCGCGCGCAGCATCGCGAAGAGATTCATCGCTGTTAACAGCCTTGTAGAGACGCTCCATTTCGTCAATTGGATGAGTCGCCAGCGCGGACTCATCCAGTTGCGTCTTCCAGCCGAGCAACAGCATGCCAAACTGTGTCCCCCAATCACCAATATGGTTGTCGGCAATCACGCGGTGGCCAAGCAGGCGTAGGACACGCGCAAGGGCGTCGCCCAGGATAGTGGAGCGAATATGCCCAACGTGCATTGGCTTGGCGACGTTGGGCGAGCTGAAATCTATAACAACCGTACGGGGCGTTGAGGAGGGCACGAAGAACAGGTGTTCACCCCGAGCGGCGGCCTGTAGTTGAGCGGCAACAGCAGCGGGACGCAGGCTAAAATTCAAAAAACCAGCGCCTGCAATTTCTACGGAGTCGCACCATTCACCGACATCCAGTCGGCGCTCAACAGCGGCAGCAAGTTCGCGCGGATTCATTTTGCGCTGCTTGGCTAAAGCCATGAGAGCATTGCTTTGATAATCTCCAAACTTGGGGTCGCAAGGGCGCACCAGTACACGTGACAGATCTGCATCGGGCAGTTCCGCGGCAACAGCAGACTGCAGGGCTTGTTGGATGCGGCAATGAATCACGACAAAAAAACAGAAGGGGATGCCGCTGATTCAGCTGGCAGGCTGCCGGATTATCTCAAGCATCGCGGCAGCATCGGGCGCTTCCTCAAGGGCTTTGCGGAAATCCCGGTTGTGCAAGCGCTTGGCTATATTGGCAAGCGTGTGCAGGTGTTTTTGAAACTGCCCTTGTGGCACAAGAAACAATACCACGAGGTTCACCGGTTGGTTGTCTAGCGCGTCGAAGTTGATGCCATCCTTGGAGCGCCCAAGCGCGCCGACCACCTCATCAATCAAGTCAGTGGATGCGTGTGGTATGCCAATCCCGAAACCAATGCCGGTGCTCATGGACGTCTCCCGTTTCTTCACCACATCGAGAATTGCTTCCCGGTCGGTGGCAGCAATGGCATGGCACTCCACAAGCTTGTCAACCAATTCATCAATTGCCTCCCAGCGGTTGGTGGCAGCCAATTCGGGGACGACATGGTCGTCGTGTATAATTTCACTTAGAGTCATTTCCGCAAAGCCGGTTTATTTCGCTCGGAATGCCATTCTTGTTCAAGGATGAATAATTCCCGAGATTCCCGCCCATGCCCAACGCCCCATGTCGGACAGGCTTCCACCCCACCAACCGAAGGCCTCTGCGAGGGTACTGGAGCCAGTCAACAACGGCACTGCCAATAGTAATACCAGCACATTTCCAAGGAAAATGATCACGGCGGAAAATAAGCGCCCTTGGGACGTGATGTCGGGTTGGCGAGTTTGAAGAATATGCCATGTGAGTGTTACGTGAAATGCATACGCCGCACCCAAAAGCAAGTGAAACACCGCCACCGGCACCACACCCGACCAAGCCCCCAACCGACTGCCGAGTGCATACACGCCGGACACCGCCAATGCATACAGCGGGAAAAAATACGGGGCCAACGTAATCAGAAAATTGTCCTTAGTCACATACACGTGCCCGCCTTCAGCGGTAACTTTCATTCCCTTCACACTGCCACCGCAGAGCCACGCCCAGATAGCGTGCGTAAATTCATGCCCAAAAACGTAAACCCACATCGGTTTTGGCAGAAGCGAGTAAATGGCCAACCAACTCAACGCCCCGGCCATCAGCGGAACCCAAGCTGTCTCGGCACCGCCCGCCGCGCGCAGGGTTTTAAACAAGGCCACGCCACCACCCGCGCAAACTGGCAACAACAGTAACGCGATGAACAACTTCCAAGAATTCGGCCTCCCCGGCACAGATTGAGTAAACCAGACTACACATAAAAAGGCGAGATTTGATTGGCAACCTCGCCCGGCGCAATTAACTTGCGCCCGTGACAGAAAAAGAGGCCATTGAACTTTTCCGCGAAACAGGAGCACTGTTGGAAGGGCATTTCGTGCTGCGCAGCGGAAGACACAGTCGGCAATTTTTCCAGTGTGCCCGGGTACTTGAAAAAATGCCGATCGTTGAAAAACTCGGCAAAGCCTTGGCGGAAAAGACACGCACATTGGATGCGNCGACCGTCGTTGCCCCGGCGATGGGCGGGTTGGTGATCGGCCAGGAAGTAGCCCGGCAACTGGGCACACGNTTCATTTTTGTTGAGAAAGANGATGGNCAACTCGCCTTGAGAAGAGGATTCAAAATAGAAAACGGCGAAAGAATACTCATTGTGGAGGATGTCATTACGCAAGGCGGCCGTGTTAGAGAAGCGATGGAAATTGTGCATGCTAACGGAGGAAAACTGGTCGGGGTTGCCTTGGTAGTGGATAGGTCGAACGGCAGCGTTGACCTCGGCGTACCAACCTACAGCCTGATGCAGATGGAGGTGGAAACCTTCGATCCAGATGATTTGCCCGAGGATTTGCGCGACACCCCCGCCATTCATCCGGGTAGTAAGTAAAACTAACCTAAATCACAGTGTTCCGCAGGCATTCAATTTTACCAAAAACTGTGTTGGCTCATTTGTAAGAAAAAAATGACTTTCTCTCCTCGTGGGATGTCCGGAACGCTAATCTCGACAATCGTTGACAGCCCCCCCGCCGACGCACAAACTCCGGCCATGAAACTTGCATCTGCGCGCTCATGGTTCTTGGCCGTCAGCCTGATCGCCGCGCCGCTTCTGCAAGCACAGTATTTTTTCCCCCAGACCAAGACCATGGAAAAACTCTCCACAGCCACGTTGGGTGGCGGTTGCTTCTGGTGTGTCGAGGCGGTGTTCGAGCAACTGCCCGGTGTGCACAATGTCGTCTCCGGCTATGCCGGAGGCAAAACTGACAACCCAACTTACCGCGAAGTTTGTGAAGGAACCACTGGCCACGCAGAAGTCTGCCAAATCCATTTCGATGCCAAAGTTATTTCATATCAGAAAATCCTTGAGGTCTTTTGGCTGGCGCACGACCCCACCACGCTCAATAGGCAGGGCAACGATGTGGGCACTCAGTATCGCTCAGTAATCTACTACCACGATGCTGCCCAACAAACCGCCGCGACCAAGTCCAAGGCCGCCGCAGGCAAGGATTTCCGGGATCCCATCGTAACGGAGATTTCCCCGCTGCCCAAGTTCTACGAGGCCGAACAATATCACCAAGATTATTTCCTTCTCAACCCCAACCAAGGCTACTGTAACGCCATCATCGCCCCCAAGCTGCGCAAACTGCTTCAGGACGGTGTCATTTCTGATAAAAAATAGCCCGTTTCCTTGACGAAGCGTGCAAATTCCCGTCTAATCAACGAACATGAAGAAGCTGCTGTGTCTTCCTTTTTTCTTGATGGCCGCTATAGGTCTCCTGGCCAAGCCTGTGCCCCCCCCCAAGCCCGAGGCACCAAAACCCGGGCCAAACCCAAAGGAAATTGCCGAACGCCTGAGGTTGCTTATGAAACAAAACGGGGGTGCACCTCCCGCCAACATTAAGGAACTTCTCCAGCAACAACTCCAAGCCCAAGATCAGCCCCTGCGTCGTCAAGTCATCCCACTCCCCGCTCGGCGTCCTCAGATTCGGCCAGTCCCAAACTTCATCGTGCCCGGAGGTGGCCGCCCGATGCCGCAGCAGCCCAATATCCCATTCAGTCGGGTCCGCCCCAAGGTGGAAGCAGTTGAATTGCTCGATGGCTCCAGGCTCATGGGCAAGTTTGTCAGTTTCGACCCCAAAACCGGCCTTGTCTGGCACACCCCGCATATCAGCCCGGACTCACGGATTAATCCAACGTCGATTGCCCAGGTAACTTTTGCGCCAAAGAAGGATCTTGAACGCAAAGCCCAGTCCACTCGTGTGACCTTCGCGAACGGTGATGAACTGCGCGGCCAGTTGGCTGGTCTTGATGAAAAACACCTGACCCTGAAGACGTGGTATGGCGGCGAACTGAAACTTGACCGCAATTCCGTGCGCACCCTCGTCCCCGGCCAAACAAGTGCCAATGTAATTTATGAGGGCCCTGCAAAGGATGACACCTGGGTGTTTTCAAACAGTCAGGTAGAAGCACTGAAAAACCGCCGTCTACCCAACGGTGTGCAGCTACCGCCCGCGGTAATCGAGCGCCAGAAACAACAGGCCGAGGCTGCCAAGAACATCAAGTGGGCCTACCAAGACGGTGCTTTCCAAAGCAATGGAGCCAACGCACAGGTCGGTCGCGATTTTGAGATGAAGAACCGCGTGAACTTTGAGTTCGACATCGAGTGGACCAGCTCATTGAGTCTCTACGTCAGCCTCTGCACCGACAACCTCAAGAACTACAGCATGGCCAATACCTATTCCCTGCGCCTCACGCAATCCTCGGCCTACATGTACCGGTACGAGTTTGGCGGGGACGGCAACTTTCGGCGTTCCTCTCGCATCGGCCAAACCGCACGCTACACCGTTAACGTCGAACCAGGTAAAGCCCCGCGCGCAAAAGTCTCAATTCGCATCGACAAGACAAAGAAGGAGATTTCTCTTTTGATCAACGGCATGAAGGTCGCCCAATGGCAAGATACCGCGGCGAATTTTGCTGGTAAAGGCAATGGCATAATGTTCCGAGCCAGCACAAGCATTCCGATGCGTCTTGCAAATATCCGCCTAAGTGAATGGGACGGCACCCTGCCCGGCAAGGTAGATATTAGTGGCGGAAACCCCAATGAGGATTTCGTTCGTCTCGGCAACAATGACACGATCAATGGAAAGCTCCTCGCAATCGGAGACGGCAAGGTCACTTTCTCCACTAGCTTCGCCGACAAGTTGCCAATCCCCATTGGACGGGTCAGCGTCATCAAGCTGGCCGAGAACGAAAAGATCAACAAACCCGGGGCCAATGACGTACGCTTCACCCTTCGCAACCGGGGGCAAGTGACCGCCACGCTCAAGTCCTGGAAGGACGGCAAGGTCACCCTCGCTAGCCCCGCAATCGGTGAAGCCACGTTGGACGCCAACGTCATTGAGGCCATGGAATTCAACCTCAGCAAAATCAAGGTCGCTGCCGCAAATCCTAAGCCAGCTGCCACCAGCACCTCCATCAATGTAAACGGTGTGAACGTCCTTAAAGGTGGCCTAAACATTAATGGCGGCAAAATAGAGATCATCCCCGGCGGCGGGATCCGTATAGAGCGAAATTTCAAGAATCAAAAGATCATCCCTCGCTTACCTCAAAACGCACCTATCAAGCCCCGGCGCCGCTAAACCAGTTTTTCAGTCAAGTACACCACCCCTCCGCCGAGGGCACTTTCGGGACATTGACGCAACGCGATGACGGGCGTACGATGTCCATCCCATGAGGAGACATCTCTTGACCTTGGTCGCTCTTGCCGCTGCCGCCCAAGCCTCCGCCCAACCGCTCATTAACCCTGCCCGACAACTCAAGTCCACACCAACCGCTGTCAAGACCACTGAATCGGTTCGCTTCATTAAAGGCGATTTCCTTCACGGCACATTAATCGGTTTCAATAAGAAAGACGGCTTCCTTTGGCGTCACGAGGGTATCCGCAGCGAAATTCACATTGACCCTGCCAAGATCAGTCGCATCACTCTGCAGCCCCGTGATTCTTCAAAAGCCAAGTCCCACCGCGCGCGAGTTCAGCTGCTAAGCGGTGACGAACTCCCCGGGGAAATTTTGGAAATGGACGCCGAACACCTCAAGCTCGAAACTTGGTATGCAGGCCCATTGAGTATCCGTCGCAATGCGGTCAGTGTCATCCTTCCCGGCGAAGCAGGCGGCAAACTTGTCTACACCGGGCCCGACAGCCCAAAGGGTTGGGTCAATAACTCTAACATTGCCATACCCACCCGCGAGAACGCCCCCACCACCGGCTACCTCTGGAGCTATCACCAAGGCGGCTTCGACAGTCGTGGCTCTAGCGCCGTCATCGGTCGCTCCTTCAAGGACATGCCAGATCGCGTAAACTTTGAGTTTGATATAAACTGGACCAATACACTTAGCCTGTACGTCAATTTGCACACCGACAATCTCTCAAGCTACAGTTCCGGAAATTCCTACTGCGTACGGCTAACTCAAACCAGCGCCATCCTGTACAAATACGAGGCAACCCCCAACCGCCGCAGTTCTTCACGTGTCGGCAATTCGGTTTCCTATCG
>PBPF01000149.1 GCA_002724615.1 Verrucomicrobiales bacterium
CGTCCGCCAACGGCGTCAGCTAAAATATCCTCAAGCGTCACCAGCCCCACCGTGCTACCAAACTCATCCAGTACGATTGCCATGTCCTGCCCGGCGCGAGAGAAATTCTTCAACAAGTCGAGCAAGTTCATTTCCTCAGGAACGAAGGATGGAAATTCGGTAACCTCAAACAGGTCCATTTTTGGATTTGCGACGAGTCGTTGAGTGTTAAGAATGCCGACGATAGTGTCGGGGGTCCCATCGTACATTGGCAGACGATGGTGCCTGTGCTGGCGGGCGGCGGCCAGCATCTCTTCAACAGATAGTTCGTGGGAGATACAGGCCATCTGTGAACGCGGCCGCATCAATTCGCCCACGATTCGACGATCGAGAGACATGATGTTTAAAATGATCTCTTTTTCCGATAGAGCGAGGGTACCCTGCTGGCAGGCTAGTTCAAGGAGCTCCTGATATTCCTCATCAGTCAATGGTGGCAACGGCGCAACTGCTCGTGGTGTCATCTTCAAAAATTGCCCATTTGCCCACTGGGCCACGCGACGAATGGGAGTGGACAACCACATGATCCATAGCACTGGCCGGGCAATCCACGGTGCCCAAAGCTCAGGCCGACGCACAGCAAGAGTTTTGGGCACCACCTCGCAGAACAATAGCAGCACTACCGCCAAAAGGGCCAAAGCGATGCCGCTTTCACGATCGTCAGCCTGCGAGCCAATCATCCAAGCTGCAGCAATCAAAGCACCATGTGCCAGCGTGTTGCCCAGCGTGATGGTGGCCAACATATCATGTGGCTCCGCGAGCAATTTCCGGATAAGCACTCCGCTCTCGGGAGATCGTTCCATGATTTGCCGCAGACGCCACTTACCCAAGGCTAGCAGGGCTGTTTCCGCCAAGGCGAAAAAAAAGCCCGCTCCGGCAAACAGCAGCAGCAGGGTCAGTTCCAGTTCTGACATTCGGGAAAGGGTGGCCTAAAGAACGGCCGCACAAAAGGCAAATTTCTCGACCGTGCTGGTCAATATTTAATCCAGCACAAGGTTTCGCCGCAGGAATGTAGGCATATCTAGATCCTCGCCGTGATGCAGCGTGGGCTCACTGTTGTCGAACCGCCCCTTGGACAGCGCCTGAAGGCCTAATTCTTGTTGCTTGGCTTTACCTTTTTTACGACCACCAGATTTCTGAGGCTTCTTATTTGTCTCTAAAAGCGGCTCCGCCAATGGTGCGGTTTCCGGTTCCGGCTTGCCACGCGCGGTGATTACCGTAACTCCAAGTTTGCCTTGGTAAGTTGGATCCACTGCCGCGCTTAAAACAACCTCGGCATCCGGACAATGCGCGGCAATGCGCTGGGTGACTTTGTTCACGTCGGCCATGGTCATCTCCGCTCCGCCTACAAGGCTTACCAGCAAACCGTCGGCTTCCTTTAACACTCGGCCCTTTTCCATAAAAGGATGCGAACAAAGCTGGTCGAGTAGCGCTCGGTGGCGACTGCGCCCTTCGGCTTCTGCAGCAGCCAGCACACTCTCCCCAGAGCGACCATTTAAAACTGACCGCAAATCCGCCAATCCCGCCGTTAGCAGCCCATCCGCCCGCAGCAATCGCCCAATGCCATGAACGCCCTGCAAAACCAGTGCATTAGCTGCCTCAAAAGTCTCCTGTGCCGTCTTGTCCTCGCCATTGATCTCAAGCACGTGCTGGTTTGGAAGCCGAATAACCGCATCCGCGGCAGCTATCAACTCATCGAGCCCCGCACGTGCCTGTTCGCAACGACGGCGACCTTCGCAATCGAAGGGCATCACCGCGAGGGCTATCACCAGCGCGCCTTGATCATGGGCC
The DNA here is from genome assembly GCA_002724615.1 of Verrucomicrobiales bacterium. Classification (GTDB taxonomy): domain Bacteria; phylum Verrucomicrobiota; class Verrucomicrobiia; order Limisphaerales; family UBA1100; genus UBA6614. The sequence continues at coordinate 1,828 of PBPF01000149.1, forward strand.
ATTTTTGCAAATGCAGGTGCCGCACCTGTACCCAGTCCCCCTCCCATTCCGGCAACAAGAAGGACCACTTCCACACCATCAAGCTGCTTGCTCATTGTGCGGCCTGCCGACTCAATGCACTGCCGACCCATCCCGGCGTCACCACCGCAACCCAGCCCACGTGTGCGCTTGGCACCAATAGCTACCTTATTGGCGACCACGACGCGTTGCAGTGCCTGACTATCCGTGTCTATGGCCAGGAAACCCGAGGCCCCCAAGCCAATCGCCGCTAACCGGTCCACCACCACGCCACCCGCTCCGCCAAGACCGACAACCTTCAGATTGACTGAAAGCTGCAACGGTTGTTCGCGAGGATGATGTCCAGGGGCAAAATTCATTTTTATTAACGACGGCCCACAAGGCGCTGAAGTCCGTTTTTGAACCGGCGCCAAGGGCCACGACCACGTACATTGTCGAGATTTTGTGCACCGTACTTCACCAGTCCGATAGCACTGCTGTATTCTGGTTGACCCAAAACTTCCTGCAAGCCGCTGTCTAATTGGTTGCGAGCCATGGCCGCGGGCATTCCGAACACCTCTGACGCCAACTCAGTGATGCCAGAAACACGCGATCCCCCGCCAGTAAGATATACGCCGCCGTGCAACTCGCGCAATATGCCGGCTGGCTCTAGGTCGGTACGAATAAGCTGAAAAATCTCCTCCAATCGCGCGTGCATCACCGTATGCAGGTGCTCAAGCTTCACGGAATGGTCGGATAATCCCAGCTCACTGTTAAAGGTCAACGTCCCACCATTCACCGAAGAATCCGGAGTTGCGCGACCGTGGCTCAACTTCACCTCCTCCGCGCGGCTGTTGGATATCTTAAGGCCCACCGAGATATCATTTGTCACGTGATCACCGCCCACGGGCAGAACACCGCTATGCCGATGGTTGCCGCCCGTGACTGCCACGAATTCGGTCGTGCCCCCACCCAAGTCGATTAACAGTGCGCCTTGCTCGCCCTGTTCCCTTGTCAGAACCGACATCGCCGATGCGCGCCCGTTGAACACGACGGCCTCGACTTGCAATTGCAACTCTCGCACCCGCCGAATTGGGTTTTGGAGGCGATTACGTTGGCCGTGCACCACATGCACATCCACTTCCAAACGTGATCCCAACATACCCACTGGCGACACGATGCCCTCCTGACGATCGACGTGGAACCGTTGGCGTACCGCATGGATAATCTCGTTCTCCGCCGGCAAGCTGATGTTGCGCGCTTGCCGCATCACATCCTCAACGTCGTCCTCGCCAATCTCCCCTTCCTCCGAGGTGATATTATGCACGGCGCGATTGTTAAAACCGCGGATGTGGTTGCCCGTTACGCCAAGTAGAACGCTTTGAATCTCAATGTCGGCTGACTTCTCTGCCTCAGCGACGGCAGCTCGAATGTCCTCCTCCGCCTTGGCCGAGTCGACAATCTCTCCCTTTCGCACACCGTGGCTGGGAACCTTGCCCACGCCGACAATATTCGCCACCGAGTCAGGGCCAGCTTCGCCCACCACGGCACAGACCTTAGAGGTTCCAACCTCCAGCCCTACAATGATATTGTCCTGCTTAAAGATCATCCAGAGGTCACCGCCGTTTGCCGAGTGCCGTTCGGCGGGTTGCCAACAGGGGAAGGCTGCCAGCGCACGGGCAGGTTGTTTTTGATGGACAAATCCAACGCCGCCGGCACCTGCCGATGTTGGCGACCGTAGTCATGAATCAATCGCCAGCGGAGGAGCTGCCTGTCCAGCCCCGTCATGGACAGNGTCGCTTCGCTGCCTTGCCAAGTGCGCACCGACATCGTCTGCGAGCCGGTGATGTCCACTTGCTGCAGATGAGCCAAACCCGCCATNGGCGATCGATTGAAGCGTGTCACCAAGTCCAAGGCCACCAGCACTCGCGCGTGGCCCAGCACCCGGCCCGGAATCAGTTCCGCCTCCGCAATGCCCATCACCATCGGCAGCCAGCGCAGCCTTTGCTGTTCTTCACGATCCGCGCCGGCCAACGGTTCAGTCACGTGTCCTTCAGGGTCGAGGTGGTAAATCATCTTCTGATAAGCACCGTCTGCGCGCCGACGATATACCATNACCTGTGCCACAGGTCGGCGCTCCGTCACCCGNACCCGCAAGGTTCCAGGTAACACCCGGTCAACCGCAGCCGACTTTATGAACGGCACCTGTTCCAGCCCGCGNTTCACCTGCATAAGGTCCACGCCGAACAGGTTGTCCCCCGGCTTAACACCCGACCATTGCCGTAGGCGCGCCGCNTCAATCCGGCCGTCGGTCTTNACGTCCACCTGCTTCACAGCGAACGCCCTGTTCTCGTAAAACGCCATGTCCACCAGNAGTTCACCCCCACGCCAAACGCCAAAAAATAATACCACCAATCCCACCANCAGCAGGACAATTTTGGAGGCCAACCGCAGNCCTTCACGCCGCCGTTTGTCCGTGCTGAGCTTGACATCCAGCACACTGCGCCNGCGGCGCCTACGATTTCNTGATTTCCCTCGNCCAAACATNGTTACGGCACAGCGATGCCAANTCCCGTGTCACCCNTCCAAATCAGGAACGGTCCCTTCCTCCTTTTTAAACTCAATGTGNCAAGCTTGGTGCGGACTTCATGGCCATGGCCACAATTTGTTCGCAAAGATCGGCAAACNTTAAACCTGCCGCAGCGGCGGCCTTGGGCAGCAAGCTGGTCTCGGTCAAGCCTGGCAGGGTGTTTACTTCCAGCACGAACGGCCGGCNGTCGTCATCTACCATGAGATCCACCCTGCCATAATCGTGTGCGCCCACCGCNTTAAAAGCNGCCAAGCTGGCTTTATTCAGCTGCGCTGTCGTTTCNACGTCAAACTCCGCAGGACAAAAATAATCAGTCGCGCCGACGGTGTATTTGTTGTGGTAGTCGTATGCACCGTGCTTTGGCCGCATTTCCACGATCGGCAACGGNTCATCACCTAGAATACCAACTGTCACTTCACGCCCACAAATCTTCTCCTCNACTATCGCGCGGCCCTCATGCCGCAGTACGTCATCAAGCACCTCCGTCCACTGATCGGCAGAGTCCACAAAACCCAGCCCCACACTCGACCCCTGGCAGACCGGTTTCAAGACNAACGGCAGGCGCAGATTTTGCGGGCGCGCCGCGTTTGGGGAAGCCGCCTCGATCCAAGCCGGCGTGGGTACCATCGCCACATCCAGTCGCCGCTTGGCCTCCGCCTTGTCGAACGCGATTCTGCTGGGCTCCACGCCGCAACCGGTATACGGCACACCCAAAGCCTCGAGATGCGCCTGCACTTGGCCGTCCTCGCCATAGGTGCCGTGCAGCGCCAAGAAAACCACATCGGTGTCCGTTGGCAATTGCCACTCATCATCCACGGGATCAAGCACCGTAACCTTGTGCCCACGCGAACGCAACGCCTGCCGCACGGCAATGCCGGAACGNAACGACACCTCACGCTCCGCGCTGGGGCCGCCCTCCATCACTGTGATGTGGAGCTGNTCGCTCACTTCCTCCTCTGCGTCAACATAGCCCAAACAGCCCCACTTGAAAACTCATTTTTTACCGCGCCTTCTCGCCCACGATCTGCACCTCCTTGTGCAATTCTATGCCGCGCTCCGTGCGCGCGCGATCCATCACCAAGCCAATCAGCGACTCCACGTCTGCTGCCGTTGCGCCGCCCTCGTTGACGATNAAATTCCCGTGCACATCAGAAACCACCGCACCTCCCACGCGCACGCCCTTTAGCCCCAATTCCTCCACCAACCGACCTGCCGGACATTCCGCTGATGGGTTTTTAAACATGCACCCCGCGCTGCGTGCCCCCGGCTGACTAGACAGCCGATGCTCCGCAAAACCCTTCATCCGCGCCCCCACCGTGTCCACTGTCGAGCGTTTCCCNGCCAGCGTCGCCCCCAGCGCAATGTGCTCCCGCAACATCGGGCAGTTGCGGTATTCCGTCTCGATCTCTGCCGCAGCCAATTCGTGCATTTCACCTTTGCGATCCATGAACCGCATCGACTCCACCACGTTGAACATCATTGAGCCCATCGCACCCGCGTTCATTCGCAGCGCGCCTCCCAGNGCCCCCGGAATGCCCTCCATGAANTCCAATTCTGCNATCCCGTGCTCCTTCGCCTCCCGGGCCAACTTACGCAAAGGCACGCCCGCGCCCGCGAACAACCGTTCCCCGCGCACCTCCAGACGCACAAACGCCTCGTGCGACAACCGGATCACCACCCCTCGAATCCCTCCATCACGCACCAGCAAGTTTGATCCGCGCCCCAGCAAAAAGACCGGCACCTCCCGGCGCGCGCAAAACTGGATAACCTTCGCCAAGTCCGCCTCAGATGCCGGCTCCACGTACACCTCCGCCGGCCCGCCAACTTTCAGGGTGGTTCGGGTTGCCAAAGGTTCCTCGTCCAATACAACAGATTCCGCCGACAACAGCGCCCGCAGGCTGTCACCAACCGGCCCCTCCTCCAACGCCATGTCCATTGCTACTTGCTGCGCCACCTGTGTAATGTCTCCCGCCCCGAGAAAAGCTATCACGTCGCCCGCTCCCGCTGCCATGCCGACTTGTTCGCGCAATTTTGACAGCGACGACACAAATTCCACCGTCGCGCCAGTAGCCGCCACCGCGCCAGCCAGTCGCCGTCCGTTCACCTCGGGAATTGCCGGCTCGCTGGCTGCGTATACCTCCGTGATCCAAACACGATCCGCCTCGGTAAAACATCCCGCAAAGTCCTTGAGCAAATGCTGCGTGCGCGTGTATCTGTGAGGCTGGAATGCCGCAAACACACGTTTGCCCCCGGCCTTCATCGCACGCAAAGTCGCCGCGATCTCCCGTGGGTGATGCGCGTAGTCATCAATCACCCGGCACCGCGCGCCGTTCAATAATACCTGCTGCCGACGCCCCACCCCGCCAAATTCACCTAGCGCTTCCGCAATGCTATCCGCCTCAAAACCATTATGGTGCAGGAATGCTGCTGCTGCTGCCGCGTTTAATAAATTCTTTTCGCCAATCAATCGCAGGCCAATTCTTGCCAATAGTTCCCGCCCCCGGTACAGCTCGAAACTCGATTCACCAACCGACTCCACCCTGTAATCCGCCGCCGGGCTGAAGCCAAATGACACTCCCGTATCCCGTCCCGCAAACAACTCCACCAGCCGCGGATCATCAGCGCAGTAAAACAATGTCCCGCTGGTCTGCTCTCCAAACTCCGCAAACTCCTCACAAACCGCCTCCAAGTTCACGTAATATTCCAGATGCTCCTCGTCGACGTTTAGCACGATCGACTGCTCTGGATGAAACCTCAGGAGAGTGCCATCGCTCTCATCCGCCTCCACCACAAAAAAACCATCATCAGCCGCCATCCGCGCCGATCGCTCCCACTGCATCACCTCGCCGCCAACCGCGTGGCCCGTCCGGTTGTCCAGCAAACGGAGCGCATGAGCCAGTAGTCCTGTTGTGGTTGTCTTCCCGTGCATACCCGACACACAAACCCCACGTCGCGCATCCATCAGTGCCGCCAGCAACGTCCCACGTTGCACCAAGGGCACACCTAAACGTCGCGCGCGTTCCAGAGCCGGATTATCCCGCCGCAGCGCCGATGTGTATGCCACCAGTGCCGGCTGCCATTCCTCAAGATGACCTGGCGAGTGGCCTAGTTGGATATCTGCGCCGCGCGAACGCAACTGCCGAGCCGCCGCACTCATGTTCAAGTCCGACCCTGCCACCTCCATGCCGCAATCCATCAACAGGTGGCCCAGTCCGCTCATGCCACACCCACCCGCGCCCAGCAGGTAAACCATCGATCCACGCGGCGATGCCGCCAGTAATTCCGCAACTTGTTCCCGTCCCCACTGCATCAC
>PBPF01000150.1 GCA_002724615.1 Verrucomicrobiales bacterium
CGCGTGGTGGACACCGCCAAGGCGCTGCTGGGCAAGCAGCCCAACCAAGGTGTGAACCCCGACGAGGTGGTGGCAATCGGCGCAGCCATCCAAGGCGGCGTGTTGCGTGGCGAGGAGGGACTGGACGACGTGCTGCTGCTGGACGTGACCCCGCTATCCCTCGGCATCGAGACCGAAGGTGGCATCTCCACACCCTTAATCGAACGCAACTCCACTATCCCCACAAAAAAGTCCCAGATTTTTTCCACGGCAGCCGACAACCAGCCTGGCGTTGATGTAAAAGTACTTCAAGGCGAGCGACGCATGGCAAACGCGAACAAGCTGATCGGCAATTTCCGTCTGGATGGAATCCCGCCCGCAGCACGCGGCATGCCGCAGATTGAGGTGACGTTTGACATCGACGCCAACGGTATCCTTCACGTGTCCGCCAAGGACAAGGGTACCGGCAAGGAACAGAAGATCACCATCACACACTCCAGCGGCCTCAGCGAGGATGAGATCGAGCAGATGAAGAAGGACGCCGAGGAGCATGCCGAGGATGATAAGAAACAGTTTGAGGCCGCCGAGTCACGCAACTTGGGCGAGAACCTCGTGTATGCCGCAGAGAAGTTGGTGAAAGAAAACGACGAAAAGCTGCCGGAGGAAAAGAAGGCAACGGTGGAGACAGAAGTGGAAGCCTTGAAGGAAGCGTTAAAGGGCGACGACGTGGAGAAGATCAAGGAGCAGACCGAGAAGCTGCAAGCAGCACTGCAGGAGGCCTCAGCGGACATGTACAAGGCTGCTACCGAGGAGGCTCAGCAAGGTCAGGCCACAGCAGGCGATGGAGGGGAAGACCAGCCTTCGGAGGACGCCCCCAAGGACGAAGGGCCCGTGGTGGACGCGGAAGTGGTGGACGAAGAGAAAAAATAATTTTGCCGCGGCGGGTGTCGCGGTGGCAATCAACCCAAACCCGAAACAACAAACACAGACAAACTATGGCACTGAAAATCCAACCCCTCGGCGATCGCGTCCTCGTGGAGCCGATCGAGGAGGCTGAAGTGAAAAAGGGCGGGATCATCATTCCTGATTCCGCGAAGGAAAAACCCCAGGAGAGCAAGGTAGTTGCGCTCGGCACCGGCAAGGTGGACGACGACGGCAAGAAGGTGGCCTTCGAAGTGAAGAAGGGCGACACCGTGCTGGTCAGCAAGTATGGCGGCACCGAGATCAAGCTCGATGGCAAGGAGTACAAGATCATGAACTCCGACGACATCCTGGCCATCCTCAAGTAACAATCAAAAGGAATACGATAACATGTCAGCAAAACAACTCGCATTCGACCAGGCCGCCCGGCAGAAGATTCTGACCGGCGTGGAGAAACTCGCCCGCGCCGTCAAGGTGACTCTCGGGCCTAAAGGCCGCAACGTGCTCATCGACAAGAAGTTCGGCTCACCGACCGCCACCAAGGACGGCGTGACCGTAGCCAAGGAGATCGAGCTAGAGGATCCCTACGAAAACATGGGCGCACAGATGGTGCGCGAGACAGCCAGCAAGACCAGTGATGTGGCCGGCGACGGCACCACCACCGCGACAGTGCTTGCCGAAGCCATCTACCGCGAGGGTCTGCGCAGCGTCACCGCCGGCGCCAGCCCCATCCACATTCAGCGCGGCGTGCAAAAGGCCGTTGACGCGGCCGTGGGCCAACTTGCCAACATCTCCACCAAGGTGAAGGACAAGAAGGAGATCAAGCAGGTCGCCACCGTGTCCGCCAACTGGGACGAGACCATCGGCGATATCATTGCCGACGCCATGGACCAGGTGGGCAAGGACGGTACCATCACTGTTGAAGAGGCCCGCTCCATTGACACCACGCTTGAGGTCGTCGAGGGCATGCAGTTCGACAAGGGCTATCTCTCGCCCTACTTCATGACCGACGCCGACACGCAGGAGTGCAAGATGGAAGACTGCAAGATCCTTCTCTACGAGAAGAAAATCAGCAGTGTGAAGGACATCCAACCCATCCTCGAGAAGGTGGTCACCGCCGGCAACAAGCCGTTGCTGATTGTTGCTGAGGATATTGAGGGCGAAGCGCTGGCCACGCTCGTGGTCAACCGCATCCGCGGCACCATCAAGGTCTGCGCCGTNAANGCNCCNGGCTTCGGCGANCGCCGCAANGCCATGATGGAAGANATCGCCATCCTCACCGGTGGCAAATTCATCACCGANGANCTCGGCCTGNANCTNGANNNCNTNGAGNTNNNCGANCTCGGCANNGCNGCCAACATCNNCGTNGAGAAGGAAAACACCATCATCATCGACGGCGGCGGCAAGGCCAAGGAGATCAAGGGCCGCATCGACCAGATTCGGCGCCAGATCGAGGAGACCACCTCCGATTACGACCGTGAGAAGCTCCAAGAGCGCCTTGCTAAACTCGCCGGTGGCGTGGCCGTCATCAATGTCGGTGCCGCNACCGAGAGCGAGATGAAGGAGAAGAAGGCCCGCGTGGAGGACGCATTGCACGCCACCCGCGCTGCGGTTGAGGAAGGCATCGTGCCCGGAGGCGGCACAGCCCTGCTACGCTGCGCTGGTGCNATCGACAAGCTCAAGCTTGATGCCGACGAACAGATTGGCGTCGACATCGTGCGCCATGCCATCGAGTCGCCACTGCGCGCCCTCGCCGGCAATGCCGGTCTGGAAGGTGCCGTGGTCGTCCAAGGCGTGCTCGAGAATAAGGGCAGCACCGGNTACGACGTGGCCAACGAGAAATATCGTGACCTCATCAAGGCCGGTGTTGTGGATCCGGCCAAGGTCACCCGGAGTGCCCTGCAGAACGCCGCCTCAATTGCGGCCCTGCTGCTCACCACCGAGTGCCTGATCACTGACGTGCCCGAGGAGGAAAAACCTGCCCCGGATCACAGCCACGATCACATGTAGGCCGCGTGCCAACAATCACCCAACCGGGACCGGGAAACCGGTCCCGGCTTTTTTGTGCCCGAGGATTGCTAAGGACATTGCATTAATCCTAAAATAACGTACTTTTGTCCGCGTGAAATCCCACGCCCTCCTCAAGAAAATCTACAAGACTGCCAGNGCCAAGGAAATCGCGCGCGCAATGAGACTTTCCATCTCAACCGTCTACAAGTGGGCGGAATCTCCCCGCCGCGGCAGTGCCAGCGGCATCCGCAACCCTCTCGACCGGGTAGCACTTCTGCATAAAATCACTGATGACCAGCGCATCATTAACTGGATCTGCGAACAATCCGACGGCTACTTTATTCGTAATCCCAAGACCGAGAAAAAAAGCGATCAACTCGTGCCTGCCACCAACCGCGTTGTCAGCCAGTTCGCCAACCTGCTTGGCGTCGTCGCCCATGCCGCAAGCGACAACCGGATCACCAAGGAGGAATCCGAGAAAATCCGCCAAACTTGGGAAGCCTTGAAAAGCACCACCGAAGGCTTCGTTCAGCGCTGCGAGGAAGGCAACTTCCGCAAGCTGAACAGTGAAATGGCCAAAGCCGCCAAGGCCAAATTGTAATTCTTTGAGCAGTACTTCCAAAGGGCATTCAAAGTTGGCTTAACCATTATCCAGAGATTCTTTTACGTATTCTTGAGGTTGCGTTGCCTGTGAATGATCCACAGTTTATTGTTCTCCGATGAATGCGCCGTGCGTGGAGGGAACAATTGTGCTGGCGCATGGGATGCTNGGGGTGTTGCAGGCAGTTTTAAACAGGGATCGGATTGAGCATTATTTTCAAGGGATCCCAGAATGGCTTCGGGCAGCGGGGAATGATGTGGTGATAACGCTGGTGCCCGGAATCGGTAGTATTGAACGACGCGCGGAGGCATTGAAGGCGGGAATCTTGGCAAAGGCAAATGGGCCGGTGCATGTGATTGGCCACAGCCAAGGCGGACTGGATGCGCGGCATATGATCACGCACTTGGGCATGGCGGGGCAGGTGCGATCGTTGACGACCATCGGCACGCCGCACCGGGGTTCACCCATTGCAGAGTTGGGGGTGACGCTGTCCGACAGGGCGGGAGTGTTGCACATACTGGAAAACACGGCGATGGATACGCAGGCGTTCCACGACCTGCAACCAGGGAACATGGCATTGTTTAACGAACGNACACCAAATGTAGATGCCGTNCGCTACCGTTCGGTGACGGGCGCAGGCAATCCGAAAACCATGTTCCCCACNTTGCGGTTGTGCCACNGGTACATCCAAAAACGCGAGGGACAAAACGACGGCTTGGTTTCGACGGCCTCAGCGNCTTGGGGCGAGGAGGTGGCAGAATGGCCGGGAGACCATGCGAATCAGATAGGACTTTTTTGCGAAAATCATTTCGACTGGCGAAAACATTGGGGGGAAATGCTGTCTGAATTATGAAACTTCGCGCTCAATAATGCGTCTGCCATAAAACCTCGACGTATGAAGCGCAAGTCTGCCAATCAAAAATCGGTGAAAGCACCAGCTTCCACTGGTAAATTCAAGTGGGTGTTTGCTGGTGTNTTGGTGACTGCTGGGGTGACATCAGTTTGGCTAAACCTAGATTTCAAAGACACCCCGCAATTGGACCAACACTCCGGGCGTGACCCCGAACTCTCATTGGAACGCCAGACTCCTGATTCAGGCGATTTCGAGTCNNTCATCGCGCATGTGACGGATTATGAGGTGGTGATCCATGCGAAGGGAGAATTGGATTTTGAAAGGTCGTCCGTGGTCGCGGAGGTGGATGGAAAAGTCGCCGAGGTGGGACCTTCGTTTCATGAGGGACGGAATGTCAACCCGGGACAGATTCTCCTGCGCCTCGATGCTCGAAAACATTTGCTGGCCTTGGCAGAGGCCAACGCCACGGTACGNCGGTTGGAGGCGGAAATGCGTTTGGACAGNGCTCACCAGCGCGGACTGACGAACACGGTTAAAATTGCCGAGACCAAGTTAGCCCGGGCAACGGCACGATGGGAGTTGGAGAATTCACTGGCGAAACAGGCATTGCGTGAAAAAATTCTGAGACTACAGGATTTTCCAAGTGGTAACGCGACCCTACAACCCACCGCGGATGACTTGGTTGCCATGGCCCAAGAACAGACAGTCGCGGTGGAGAAAACGCTGACAGAGGCGCGGAAAACACTGACTTGGGCAAACGCTAACCCGACTCAAGCACGTTCCATATATCAGGATATCGTGCAGAATGTAAGGGACGCCGAGGCAGAGGTGCTCGCTGCCGAGGACGCAGTAGAAGCGACGCGCCTTTCGTTGCGCTTGCCACAGTTGTGGGAAGCGCNATTGGCNATGGACACCGCGCGCGCGGAACACGACAAGGCCCTNCTGGATTTGGCAGAGCTTTCCAGCGCACGTAAAAANGAGCTGCANTCCCGACTGGCTACCGCGCGAATTCATGCCTTACGGCTTGAGGACAACCTCGAAAATGTCCAAATCTCCACCCCGCCCTCGAGTGTTCGCATCCACAAAACCCATGTGACTGCCGGAGACAATGTGGCTGCTGGCCAAACGGTTGCCGAGGTATTCAACCCACTTCGAGCCGTAGTGGCTCTGTCACTATCTTCCGAGGCACAAGGGTTCCTGCCACCGGCCGACCACCAACCCAGCATGAAAGGNAGTGATGTCACTTTAATCGGTCACGTTGATGGCATTGAAGCCACTTGGAATGGCCGCATCGTNCGAGGTGAAAACAAAGACGGACAGGCCATTGTTTCCGTAACAGTGGATGATCCTTACCACGGACTCGATTCTGGAGCACTGCTGATGGGCCTACCGATCACNGCACGCATTCAAGGCTCCGCCCTTCGTGANGTGTTTCTCATCCCACTGGATGGGCTCACGCANGATGATGAAATCTGGTTGGCCNACTCCAATGGAAAATTTCAGCCACATCCCGTGGAAATCCTCTGGCGTGATCATCGCCACGCCATTACTCGTGGCGTTTGGAAGGGCGAAACCGTCCTGCATCCTGGCGATACCATCGGTATTCCAAAGTCTGAGGATGATTCAGGCGATTGACAATTTTNCTCAATTTCACGCCAAAACCGCCGATTAACACCTTGAAGCCAAGGGGGATATGCCCTCATTGTGCAGATCGATCACTCATGAAAGGGCATGGAATTTGGCCCCTCGCCATTTTGGCGTGGGGAATCGTCGGCTGTGCATCTCCAGAAACGGACGATGCGAACAGTCTCCGTGTGCCTGCACGATTCAGTGGCGAGGGCGCAGAAGGACCCGTGGCGGATGGATGGATGGCGGACTTTCGCGATCCTCGGCTCCGAACGCTCGTNCGCGAGGCACTGACCAATAACCCCGANATACGCCTGACCGCTGCCCGCCTAAAGGCCGCCGTAGCCGATGCCCACATTGCCGGTGCCGGACGCAAACTGCAGGCCGACATCGTGTTCGCCGGCTCCCGAACCAAACGCAGCAGTTCGACGGGCTTCACGCTNAACACAAGTCGCGCCAATCGTTTCGGTCCCAGTCTCGACCTTTCGTGGGAATTGGATGTCTGGGGACGATTGGCNGATTCCCGCACGGCTGCACTGCTNGACGCTGAACAAGCCCGAGCCAATCTNNAAGCCGCCCGCCTTTCGCTCGCTGCCAACACGGCCAAGGCCTGGTACAATGCGGCCGANGCACGGCTGCAAGTTCAGTTGGCAGGGCAGACGCTCGAGAGTTATCTCAAGAATCTGGCTGTGCTGGAGGACGGACTTCGCCGCGGCTTGGTGCAGGCACTTGATGTGCGCCTNATGCGCACCAGTGTGGAAAATGCCCGNAACAACCTCGCCCTGCGCCAACGGCAGCATGATGCCACCCGTCGTGCGCTTGAGGTNCTGGTGGGGCGTTACCCACGCAACGAATTGTCTACGGTGGCTGTCCTGCCCTCCATCAACACTGCCGTACCCACCGGGTTGCCATCAGCGTTGTTAAAACGCAGGCCGGACATCGTTGCCGCCCAGAAAAAATTCTATGCCACCCACCGTCGCGTTGCCGCCGCTCGAAAGGAACTACTGCCACAGATTCGGCTAACTGCCAGCGGAGGCACCTCCAGCGACGAGTTGAAGGAGGTTGTGGACCTGCAGCGCAACGTATGGTCACTAGCCGCCAACCTCACCCAGCCTTTGCTCTCCGGTGGGCGACTCACCGCACANGTCGAACGTNCCCGCGCGTTGCGTGANCAGGCGCGGCATGAGTTTGTGCAAGCAGCGTTGACGGCATTTCAAGAGGTCGAAACCACGTTGGCAGCTGAGGATTTTTTAAAGGACCAGGAAACCGCGCTCCTGTCTTCTGCCGACGAGGCGGGCAAAGCAGAGTCGCTGGCGCTCGCTGACTATCAACGCGGGTTGGTGCAAATTGTTTCAGTGCTTGAAGCGCAACGGCGAAACTTCGACGCCCAACGCTCTCTCATCGAGGTTCAAAACCAGCGCCTGCAAAACCGACTGGACCTGTATCTCGCACTCGGCGGACAATTCGAGGCGCAACCCACCGAATGAGTGAATCCGACAAAGAGCCCGCCAATGAATAGCCGGAGGAGCAGACTGAGGAAACCGAGGCCAAGCACAAAGACGGACGGGCCGCCTCAAAAATCCGGCGGCAACGCGCCGCGCATGCTCGTGGGGCTATTGATCGGTGTAGGCATCCTCGGAGGAAGCGCCTATGCAGCATGGCATTTTTGGAAAACACGACCAGAGGCACGGCAATTCAAGCCGCCCCGCAAGCCATTGAAGGTCGAATTCGCTGAGCTGAAGCAAGTAGATTTCCCAGTGGTCATCCCGTCGCAAGGCCGGGTCAAATCTCGCGCGGTCAGTGGCATTGTGCCCGAGGTTGCGGGGCGTATTGTCCGTGTCGCGCCTGCGTTTCGTGAGGGGGGATTCTTCAAGCAAAACGAGGCTCTCCTATGGCTGGACGACCGCAACTATCGCATCGCAACCAAAGAGGCGAATGCCACGGTGCGCCAACTGCAGGTCAAGCTGCGACTGGAACAGATTAACCGCGCCAGCTATGCCAACGCCGTCGCGCTGGCCAAGGCCAACCTGAGCAAGGCCGAGGCAGCATTGGAGTTGGAGAAGGCCCGGCAGTCTGCCGCCATTGCCAACCTGCGCCGACTCAACGCACTGACGCAATCCTCCCCATTGGCCCGCAATGAGCCTCAGATAAAAGAGGCCAACGCCACGGTACAATCCGCCACGGCTGAATTGACCAAGGCACAGGCTGACCTTGAGCAACGCCCCGACCAGATGGAGGCTGATCTGCGCGCACAGATTGATGCCGCCAAGGCGCGCCTCGCCCGAACGTTAACTGATCTTGAGCGCACTGTCGTGCGTGCCCCCAGTTTTCCCGGTCGCATCGCGGACAAGACGGCGGATGTTGGTCAGCATGTCACGCCCAGTACAACGCTCGCACGTGCCATCGCAGTCGACTACGCGGAGGTGCGCCTACCTGTACCCAGTTCGCTGGTGGGCCACTTGGATTCGCCCGACCCCATCATCGATGCCGGTGGAAACGGCAGTCAGTCATCAGGAACCAAAACACGCGTAGACATCAACGCCACCATCGGCGGCCGCGAACATGGCTGGACCGGTGAAATTGAGCGAACGGAGGCACGCGTAAACCAGTCCAGCCAGCAGAATTTCGTCATCGCGCGTGTTCCGAATCCTTACGGGCGTTCGCCGGCCTTGAAGGACGGCCAGTTTGTCCGCGCGCGTATTCACGGTCGGCCGATCAAGAATGTCTTCATCATCCCGCGCCGAGCCGTTCGACGTGGTGATTTTGTGCTAATGATCGACGAGGAAAAACGACTGCGCCGCTGGCGGCTAATCTCGCTATGGCGGGATGAACAAACGGTAATAGCTCGACAAGTAGAGGGCGAGGACGGCCAAGTACGCGACCTGAAGGAAGACGAGGTGCTATGCCTAACCAACGTGGACTTCGCAGCCAATGGCGACAAGGTAGATGACGGCACGTCGCCTCCGCAAAAGAAATCACCCAAAGGTCCATGAACAAACTGATCGACTGGTTTGCACGTAACAGCGTGGCAGCCAACCTGCTGATGGTGTTCATCATTCTCGCGGGGATCAACGGCATTGTGAACCGTTTACCAGTGGAGGTGTTTCCTGACTTTGAGGCGGACGAGGTCGAGGTACGCGTGACTTATCGCGGGGCGACGCCTGAACAGGTGGAGGAGTTCATCATCGATCCCATCGAAAAGAGCATCGGCGACCTTGTGGGCATCGAGGAAATCCAGAGCACCGCCAGCGAAGGCCGTGGCTCGGTAAACATTGAGGTGGACAACGACCACGATCCACGTGAACTACTAAACGACATCAAGAACCGTGTGGACGGTATCACCACGTTTCCACCCAGCATAGAGCCACCAGTGGTTCGCCTGGAACAGAGCCTGCACGAGGTGGTGACTCTGATCCTGCACGGCGACCTCTCGGAGAACGACCTACGCAAGCTCGGGGAACAGGTGCGCGACGAGATCGGCCGACTGGATGGGGTTTCGCGCGTAGAGATGCGCGGTGTTCGTAATTACGAGATCGCGATCGAAATACCCGAGACCATTCTGCGCGAGCATGGCCTTACACTGGGAGACGTAACCCAGGCGGTGCGCGAGTCGGCAGTGGACATCCCCGGCGGCAACATCCGCGCCCGCAGCGGCGACATCCTCGTGCGGACCGAGGGACGCGCGTACGTGCAGGCGGAGTTCGAGAAGATTGTCGTTAAGCCACAGACCGACGGCGCTCACCTAACACTGGGCGAGATTGCCACGGTACTCGACGGCTTTGAAGAGGACGAGGTGATCATGCGCTTCAATGGTCGCCGCTGCGTGGTAGTGCACGTTGCGCGTACCGGCACACAGAACGCCCTTAAAATTGCCGCTACCGTCAAGGACCACCTAATCGACATGCGCGAGCGTTTGCCTGCTGGCGTGTCCATCGACCTTTGGAACGACCGCGCCTCGATCGTCACCAAGCGTCTAAACACCCTATCCGACAGTGCGTTATTCGGCGGCATTTTCATCCTCACCCTGCTCGGACTGTTTCTCAGACCAGCAGTGGCGCTGTGGGTATGCGTGGGCATCCCGGTGGCGTTTATGGGCGGCTTCGCGTTGATGCCCTATCTCGGTGTATCCATCAACATAATGACTCTTTTTGGCTTCATTCTTGTCTTGGGCATCGTGGTGGACGATGCCATCGTTACCGGTGAGATCATCCACGTGCACCAGCAGAAGGGCGGCAGCGGGCTAGAGGCGGCCATCAAGGGGACACAGGAGGTGGCTGTACCAGTGATATTCGGCGTGCTCACCACAGTCATCGCTTTTGTGCCGCTGCTGATGGTTGAGGGCAGGCGCGGATTATTTTTCTTACAAATACCCGCAGTGGTTATCCCCGTGCTGTTGTTCTCGCTGGTGGAGTCCAAGCTCATCCTTCCCGCGCACCTCAGGAACCTCTCTACCGGCAAGCCCAAACCCCACCGGCTCAATCCCTTAACCCGGATCCAACGCAAGTTTGCCGATGGACTGGAGTGGTTCGTGCAAAAGGTCTATCAGCCCGTCCTCAGACTCGCTTCCACTTATCGCTACGTGACACTTTGCCTATTCATCGGGGTCTCCGCAGTCGTTTACTCTTATACCAAGTTCGGCCATCAAAAGGCCATTTTCTTTCCTCAGATCGACAGTGAATACGGCACAGTTCGCCTTGTCATGCCACAGGGCACACCACACAACGTAACCGCCGACAAGATCGCTCAGATCCACAACGCTACCATTGCACTGAAGCAGGAATTCACCAGCAGTTACACCGATCCTGCCACAGGCGAAACCACAGAGCGTAGCCTGATTGAGGACATCATTGCCACCAGCGGCGGCGCCAACATCGCTGGTGTTCGCGGACGCGCCTCCAGCGGCACGCCAAACCTCGGTGAAGTAACATTCCACATGGTTTCCCCCGAGTACCGCGATGGATTCACCGACCCCCGAATCCGCGACGTTAAGACACGCGATCTGATCAAGAAACTTCGCGACCGCATCGACAATAACACCACCGCAATGCAGGGAGCGGAGGAATTGACTACTCGCGCCGTAATTGGCCGTTTCCGCGAACCCATCGCCGTCCTATTAAAGATGCCCTACGTGCAGCGCACCGCCGAAGAGGCCGCCATCGACCTGCAGATTGCAGCCAATGCCATCAAGGCGGAGTTGGCGCAGCATCCCGGCCTTTATGACATCAACGATTCTTTCGAGCGTTCGAAGGACGAAGCCAAGCCTGACCTAAAGCCAGAGGCCCTGAAGCGCGGTTTCACCCGCGAGGGTGTCGGCCGGCAAGTCAGCGGTGCTTTCTTTGGCCACGAGGCTCAACGCATTCAGCGCGGGCAAAACGAAATTCGCGTGATGGTTCGCTACCCTCGTAACGAGCGCCAGAGTCTCGCCCATCTTGAAACCATGCATATCCGCGCGCCCGACGGTGCCGACACCCCGCTGGCCGAGGTTGCCGACATTCGAATGGGTCAAAGCTACACCTCTATTCGCCGCACCGACATGGCACGCACCCTCATGGTTTACGCCGATGCTGACAAGGAGAAGGCCAACCTCGAGGAAATCCGCAAATCCCTTGAGCCTCGTGTGGACGAAATTACCCGCAACTATCCTGGAATGAAATTCAGCTTTGAGGGTGAGGGCCGCGAGCGTCGCGAATCCTTCGCTGCCCTTCAACTTGGTAGCATCATCGTGCTGCTCGGCATCTACGCCATGTTGGCCATCCCCTTCCGAAGTTACCTTCAGCCTCTCATTGTCATGAGTGTCATACCCTTCGGTCTTGTCGGTGCCGTCCTCGGCCATATGATCATGGGCGAGCCTATCAGCATGATGAGCGCATTTGGCGCATTAGCGCTGTGCGGTGTGGTGGTCAACGACTCCCTCGTCATGGTCCATTACATCAACCGCCGGCGCGGAGAAGGTCTGCCGCTGCTTGAGGCCGTCAACACTGCCGGCGGCGCGCGTTTCCGCCCCATCCTGCTCACCAGCCTCACCACTTTCGGCGGTATCCTGCCCACTATGTTTGAGACCAGCACTCAGGCCAAGTTCGTCATCCCCATGGGCATCAGCCTCGCTTGGGGCATCCTCTTTGCCACCTTCATCACCCTGCTTTTAATCCCCATCTGCTACCTTATCCTTGAGGACATCAAGTCGCTCGCCAGTCGCTACTGGAACTGGCAAATGGGCCGCAAGCCTGATCCGGGCAAGGCTTAAAACTTGATTCGGGGAACCAAAACCAACTACCGTCCATATCGGTAATGTTGGCTATCATCGAAGCATTCGTCACACTACTCTTGCAGCTCGTAGTCGAGTTATTCTTCAATGTAGTCATCTGCGGCTTTTTCAGCTTCTTGGGTGAGGTTTTTTCCGCCATGATTGAAAAGACCCGTGGTGCAATCGAAGCCACTTCAGAAGCCGTAGGAGATGCAACTGAAGCCGCTGCCGCCTCGTTAAAAAACACCGTTATAATTATATGCATCCTCGTGGCAACCGGCATCTGCGCGGGCATTGGCATGTCAATAACCTTCCCCGACCGAATCTTTAAGGCCATCCCTCTCACCGGGATCAGCCTACTCATCACGCCCTTGGCGATGGGTTTGGTAATGAGCATGGTGGGCACATGGAAAGTAAATCACGATCGCAAGCCATCTTTTATGGCCACCTTCATTGGCGGAGCACTGTTTGGCCTCGCCGCAGCCGGCACCCGCTTGATTTACCTCACGAAGTTTGAAGCATAAATCGTTGGACATTCGACCATGCCCATTGGACATTTCGCCCCGATGAAACCAATTCTTTACCTCACCGGAATCCTGTTTTCCATTTCCCTAGTTGCTGCCGACAAACTTCATTCGGCCACCAAGCCTGTACCGCGTAGCGGTGGCTGGACGAAGCGTCATGAGTCGTTCAACAAACGCGTGGCGCAGGGCAACTGTGATCTCATTTTCATCGGCGACTCCATCACCCAAGGCTGGGAAGGCCGCGGCAAAAAGGTTTGGGGCAAACACTACGCCAAGCGCAACGCCGTAAACCTTGGCATCGGCGGCGACCGCACGCAGCACGTCATCTGGCGACTGGACAACGGCAACCTCTACCGCATCAAGCCCAAGGCCGCCGTCATCATGATTGGCACGAACAATTCCGGCAACAATACCTCACAGGAAATCGCCGACGGCGTGGAGGCCATCGTGAAGCAACTGCGCAAGAAACTCCCCGAGACCAAGGTGCTGCTGCTTGGCGTCTTTCCCCGCGGTGCCAACAACGCAGACAAACGCCGCAAGGTCAACGAAGGTGCCAACGCGATTTTCAAAAAACTCGCCGACGGCAAAGCTGTCCATTACCTCGACATCGGCCCAAAGTTTTTACAGAAAGACGGCACGCTCCCCCGCGAGATCATGCCCGACCTCCTGCACCTCAGTGAAAAAGGATACACCATCTGGGCCGAATCCATCGAAGCGAAGCTGAAGGAATTGATGGGAGAATAGTTAAAGGTGGGGCACACTTGCCCAACGAGCCATTGCCTTTTCAAGTTGGAAGAATAAAATCGCGGCAAGCCATGAAACACTTAATCCCACTCTTTGTGCTATCCCTTTCCCTGACCGCTGCCCCGGGCGACAAGGCAGTTTTTGCCACGCCTGAGGAAGCAGCCGACAATCCGGACTTCGCCATCCAAGGCGAATACAAGGGCGACGGCGTGGATGGCAGCGGTAACACA
>PBPF01000151.1 GCA_002724615.1 Verrucomicrobiales bacterium
CGAAGGCCGTGCGCTCACGACAGAATATGACGATTTTTATCTCGTCAACGTCTACGTCCCCAACGCCCAGCGCAGCCTTGCGCGCCTTCCATACCGGCAGAAGTGGGACCGCGACTTTCTTGCGTATCTAAAGAAGCTAAAACGCCGCAAACCGGTGATTTTCTGCGGCGACTTCAACGTGGCTCACAAGGAGATCGACCTGACGCATCCCAAGGCAAACAAGAACACGCATGGTTTTACCGCCGAGGAACGGGCGGGGTTTGACGCCTTCATGGCGGCGGGTTTCGTGGACACCTTCCGCGAATTTGAAACCGACGGCGGCCACTACACTTGGTGGAGCGTCGCCATGCGCGCGCGCGAACGCAACGTCGGCTGGCGCATCGACTACGTGATGATTTCCAAAAATCTGCGCGCGCGCCTGAAGAAAGCCTTTATCCTTCCCGACGTCATGGGCTCCGACCACTGCCCCGTGGGTATTGAGTTGCTATAACGCCCGCTTCCAGATCGGCACCTTCTGTTTCATCTCATCAATGAGAAACTTGCAGGCAGCGAATGCCTCAGCGCGATGAGCCGCGACGACCTCCACCCACAACGACGGCTCGTTCACCGGCACAACACCGAGGCGATGGATGAGCCTCACGGATTCAAGGGGCCATTGCTTTTCCATGGCCCCGAAGATCAACTCGAATTGATGCTGCGCCATGGGCTCGTTGGCCTCGTAATTAATGGCAGTGATCGGCGCGCCGTTCTCTTCGCCGCGCACCACGCCATGGAACGTGACCACCGCGCCCATGCCGTCGCTCATTTGTCGCACGGGCTCTGCGATGGGGTCGTTGGTGAATATCAGTTCGCGTTGCATCAGCCACCTTGCACGGGGGGAAACAGCGACACCTCGTCGCCATCGCTCAACACAAAGTCGTCGTCCTGATAATCCAAACCCACGGCTTTTAAAGTGCACTTCTCCGTACCGGCGAGATCGGGGAATTGTTGAAGCACTTGGGAATGAAGATCGGCAAGCGAGGCACCATCGGCAAGATTCATGGGCGTTTCCTCGCAGCCAGTGTGGTCGCGAAAGTAGGACCAGAACTTCACGGTCACCGTCACGCGTACACTTCCTCCTTTAACACGCCGATGAACGGAAGGTTGCGGTAACGCTCGGCGTAGTCCAGCCCGTAGCCGACGACAAACGCGTCGGGCACCTCAAAGCCCACATAGTCGGCAGCAACCTCCTCGATCCGGCGGGACTTTTTCTCAAGCAACACGCACGTCTTCAGACTGCGCGGCTCCAGCGCCTGCAGTTTGTCGAGGACAGCGCGGAGCGTCTTACCGGTATCAAGGATGTCATCAACCAACAGCACATCGCGGCCGCGCGCCTCCAGCCGCAGTTCCTTNGTNAAGACCAATTCGCCGGGCGCAGTACCGCTGCCGTAGCTGGAGACACCCATGAAGTCCAAACGCAACGGCAGCGCGATATTACGGATCAGGTCGGCAAGGAACGGCACCGTGCCCGTCAACANCGCGACGACCAGCAGGTCNCGNCCCTCNAANTCACTCTCAATCTCTGCGGCNAGCGCACGCACCTGGGCGGCAATTTCCGTCTCGCCGATGAGCACGCTCTCGACCTCATCNCGCAANTGCGCCGGTGGCGGGGTGGCNGCCATGATCAAATGTGCTTGGAATCGTCGTGATCCTTCTCGGTGTAGCCGCTGTCCTGCCGCTGAAAATTCACCTCGTTCTTTTTCATGTACGCCTCAAACACATCATCCGCGCTCATACCCAGCACCTGCGCCAGGCTGATCAGGAAATGAAACAAATCCACCACCTCCACGCGCGCATTCTGCTCATCAAGTTTCTGGTATTTAGCCCACCACTTCCACGGCACACTGTCCGTCAACTCGGCAATCTCCTGGTTCATCGCGCGGCAATAATTGAGGACCCACTGCGTCTTCTCCTCGTCAGTCATGTCATNAGTGTGCACGCCAATACGCGCATTGAGGGCCTTCTGCATGCGGAANAATTCACGAAGCTGATCTGGCGATTCCATGTGCGAGGATTACCCTGCNGCGCCGCTNGTGAAAAGCAAATTGCATTTGNATTGGAAGAAGCNCNCGGAATGGCTATAAGGGTCGCCGATTGATGTTGAAACACAGGGCATGGTTGAGTCTCGGACTGGCGGTGTTGGCTGCGGGTTGCGGCGGCGATGGAGACAGCAAGCTGCCGGAGTTGATGCGCAACCCCATGATGTGGGTGCTGTTTCTGGGGGCGGCGATTGGCGTGGTCGTTTTTGTGGAGCGCTACCTGCATTTTCACAAGGAGCAGATTAAGATCGGACAATTCATCAGCGGTTTGAAGAACGTGCTGCGGCAGAAAAACCTGGTTGAAGCACTCTCGATCTGCGAGGCAACCAAGGGCCCAACAGCGCGACTGGTACNGGAAGCGATCGTGGAACGCGAGTTGCCGCGCGCGGATTTGAAGGAACTTCTGCAGCAAATGGGCGCGTGGGAGACAGCGCGACTGGAGCGCAACCTGTGGGTACTGGCCACTTTGGGCCAGATAGCGCCACTGCTCGGACTGTTGGGCACGGTGACGGGCTTCATGGCGTCGGGCGTGGTGACCGATTTGCAGGCTCACTTTGCACAGGCGCTAATCCCGACGGCGGCCGGACTGGCGGTAGGCGTGCCAGCATTGGCGGGATACAACTACCTAGTCAATGAGGTTGGCGACATAGTGCTGGAAATGGAACAGGCCACCATGGAAGCCCTGAGAATGGTCTCGGGCCTTGAAGCAGACGATGAAGCCGCTGCCACGGATAAACCGGAGGAAGAGGAATGAAATTTCGTCGCCGCTGCCAGCTTTTAAACAAGCCGCCCGACGCGGTNCCACTGGCCGGCGTGTTTTTCCTGTTATTATATTTCACCTTGATGCGNGCGCCGGGCGTGGGNGTNGCGCTACCGGAGATGGCAGGCGCAAACTTGGTGCCACCCGGNCCGGTCGTTGCAGTGGCAGTAGATGCCTCGGGCACATTATTCTTCCGAAATCAAATTGTCACATCTGAGGGACTGCAAGCTGCACTCGGCAAGCTGAGCGAAGAGGAAGGCGCAGATCTCACCGTGCTGGTGCAGGCAGACAAGGGNCTGGACTACGAGCGCATCCTGTCAGTCGTACGACTGGCACGAGCGGCGGGCGTGCAACGCACCCTANTAGCCGTGCGGCCACCANCAACACAACCCGCGTCGCCGTGAGCAACGCAAAAGACAAGGCGCCGATGTCCGGGCTCGGCATGGCGGGCCTCATCCTGNCCACGTTTGGCATGCTGGTAGCGATGGCCTATTACCTGTCACGACCAGACAATTCGCCGAATCAAAGTCGGGACGNNNNCCCCCTGATGATCGCCCCCGCNAATGCCAGCAAATCAGTAATGAACCAATTGGCGGTGGAACATCCGGACTGGATGATCCGCGGCGGCCAACGTTTGCGCGCGAGTAACGTGGGGCCGCACAAGTTTTTCGTCCCCAGTCTCGAGCCCGAGTGGATGGANTACAACGCGTCCTCCGCAGGCCAACTGCTGGGCGGCTATCTGCGTTCCAACCGGGTTCGATCCCTGCCANCAATTGATAAGCCTCCGCCTTCCACCGAGCCGGTGAATGTTCCCGAGATTCGGCTGATCGCCACCTCGCGTATTGAATTCACTGGCATGCTGACCAACCGCGTACTGCAAACCCCGTTGCGCCTGCAATCTTGGACCAACACCGACGTACTGCCACCCAGNGTCGTGCAGGTTTCCGTCAACCCTGCCGGCATGGTNCTGCACGCCCGACTGCTGCAATCCAGCCGACTNGCAGANGCGGACAAGACCGCCATTGGANTCGCTCAAGGCGCGCGTTTTCGGCCACTTCCCGGAGGGGAAACCAACCTCTTCGCCACGGACAAACTCGCCACCGGCAGCTTCGTGTTCCGCTGGCACACTGTCGCCTCAGCCGTTACCAACATTCTTGAACCCGAATTCCCGCCCCGCACCGTCCTGCCTCGCTGATGGCTCCGGAAGAATTNATCCAATCCATGCTGCTNCTGGCACTCTCCGTGCTCGTGGTGATGGTGTCCGTAACCGCTCGACGCCGGCGTTCCTTTGAGCCGCAGGCCAGTCAGGATCGTATCTTCCGGTGCGATACCTCCAGCTGCCGCTACGTTTACACCGACGATGCCGACGTTGATCGCTCCCGCTGCCCCCAGTGCGGCCGCATGAACGGCCATGTATCCTTTTGAAANCGAAAANGGGAAACTAACTCCCCGCCTTCATCTCAATGACATCGTGCGGTCCAGCCTCACGTTGACCGGCAGGNCTGATGCGAATGTAACGCGCGCGTTCACGCAGTTCGGCCAATGTCGCGGCGCCNAGGTATCCCATCCCGCTCTGAATGCCGCCAATCAACTGCATCAAAACCTCATCCACCGAGCCGGATACCTCTTTCAACGCCTCCACGCCCTCCGCGGCGACCTTTTCCGAAGTACCCTTCTGATGGCCGTATCTCGAGGCTGAACCGGCCTTCATNGCCGCTAGACTGCCCATGCCACGGTANTGCTTGTAGAGCTTGCCGCCGATTTCCATGATCTGACCGGGCGCTTCCGCGCACCCGGCAAACAGGCCACCGCAAACGACGGCATCCGCCAACGTGAGTGCCTTCACGACATCNCCGCTCTTTGCTATTCCACCATCNGCCAGGATACTCACCCCCNCCTCACGCGCTGCCCGCGTGGTCACATANAGGGCGGTAAGCTGCGGGATNCCCACTCCCGCCACCATGCGCGTCGTGCAAATCGAGCCCGGCCCNTGCCCCACCTTNATGACATTCGCGCCTTGCTCGGCCAANAACCGNACACCTTCNGCCGTGGTGACATTACCGGCGATGATCGGCAGCTTGGGATGCGCATCGCGGATAATGGCCACGGTCTCCCCCACACCCTTTGTGTGCCCGTGCGCNGTGGAGATGGCCACGATGTCCAGCCCGCGATCCACCAATGCATCGACATGTTCACGGATGCGGTTNCGATCCAATTCACCAAATGCATTGCGCGTTGCCGAAACGGCCGCGCCACACAGCAACCGAAACTCCGCGTCGCGCGCAGGTTTGAATTGCGCCTGCTTTTCCTGCGCGATGCGTTCCACGTCGCTCATGGTAAACAGGCCGCGCAGGTGGCCTGCTTCGTCCACCACCAACAGCTTGTTGATGCCGGGATGATCGGTGAAAAACTTGTCCGCCACCTCGATGGGATCCGACTCGATATCCTTCTCGTGCAGGGCGTGAACAGCGTCACGCGCGATCATGGCATCCGCCACCGTGCGGTGGGCGTATCGCGGCTTCACCACNCTGCCTGACAGCAANCCCACCAGACTTCCCTTTTCATCCACCACCGGGAAGGTGCTGAAGGCAAACTTCTGTTCCTCCATCATCTCCACCACCTCGCCCACCATCTGCCCCGGCGAGACGCTGATGGGATCCTGGATAAGACCGTGGATGTGGTTCTTCACACGGGCCACCTCGCGTAACTGGGTAGCCTCATCCATGTTGTAGTGGATCAATCCGAGACCGCCGTTTAGTGCCATGGCAATGGCCATGCCGGCCTCGGTAACGGTGTCCATGTCAGACGAGATGATTGGCANGTTCANCCGCAGNCCGTCGCACANNGCNGTGTTTAAAATCGTGTCTCGCGGAAGAATCTCAGAGAAACGCGTCGCCAGCGTAACGTCATCGTAGGTGAGCGCGAGGTGGGCCTGTCCGGGGAAGAAGCTTTCCGCCGGCTCGTAGAACTGTTGGTCGATGCTTTCGGGCTTCGCCGTCTGTGCCATGGCCGAGA
>PBPF01000152.1 GCA_002724615.1 Verrucomicrobiales bacterium
TATCCCGGCGGTACTTCGAGCTTTGGATTTGCTCGCCATTCCATCTACCAATCACGAAGGGATTCCCCAAATTGGTCTGCAGGCTTTGGCCTGTAGAACCCCTGTGGTAGGGAGTGATGCTGGTGGGATTCCGGAGATTATTCGTCATGGGGAAACCGGGCGCATCGTTGCGGCGGGCGATGCCGAACTACTGGCGAACGCGATTGCTGAGACCTTGATGGATGATAAGGGCACAACCCGCATGACTGACAATGGGCGGGTGATGGTGGAACGGGAGCACGGGATCGATCATATGCTCGATCAATTGGAACGGATTTATGCCGATCATCTGATTAATCCCCATTCGTGAAGTATGTGCCTGAGTAAATTATGTTCAAAAGCATCCCGGTCTGTTAAGGATGAACGGTGTCTGGCACCGACTCATGGATCAAAACCAAACCAAATCTCAAGTTGCTGAGTTTTATGAAGAATTCCAATCCCGGGGAAAGTACGATTACCTTTATGGGGATGAGGAGCGGAAGAATTTATATGTCGAGTTGATTGGCAAGGGGCACCGGATTCTTGAGGTGGGTTGCCGGGCGGGCAACTTGACGCAGTATTACCATGAGGGCAATGAGGTGGTGGGTGTGGATGT
The DNA here is from genome assembly GCA_002724615.1 of Verrucomicrobiales bacterium. Taxonomy (GTDB): domain Bacteria; phylum Verrucomicrobiota; class Verrucomicrobiia; order Limisphaerales; family UBA1100; genus UBA6614. The sequence continues at coordinate 635 of PBPF01000152.1, forward strand.
AGATCGCAATGCGCTAAAGGAATTTAAAAAACGACTCGGCCTTGAGGGACATTGGGTGGATGTGGATTCGGAGGATCTGCCGTTTGGTGATGGGGAATTCGATGTTGTGGTCTTTTCCGAGGTGATGGAGCATTTGCGATTCCCCCAAAAGGCACTGGAGGAGATTTGCCGTGTTCTGAAGCCAGGCGGGCGGTTGGTTGGCTCAGTCCCCAATGCGTTTCGTTTGCGCAATCGTATGAAGTTTTTGTTCGGTAAACCTTTTGAGGTGGATGCATCACATTTGAGGTCCTACTCGTACGAGTTGCTGCGTCGTGAATTGGCTGGTTTTTTTGTGCAGATTGATATTCATCCCGTGTCGGGACACCTATTGGGCGGTGGCAGCACCGGAATACCGGTTTTCACTTGGCTGCCGTTTCGCATTCGCGCGTTGTTCGCTTTGGATCTCGTGTTCACGGGCGTTGGCAAGGAAGGAAAGAAGTGAAAATTGCCATTGCCCGGCGTGAGTTTGGCACTGGTGGTGGCGCCGAGTTGTATTTGCAGAGACTCATTGGTGCCTTGTTGAAGGAGAGGCATGAGGTGACATTGATCACGGGGGATGTGGAGGCGCGGATGACAGGAGTGGATGTAAGGCATGTGACAGTGTCTGGCAGTCGTTCAGCCCAAGTTATACAATTTGATCGNGGCACGAGCGACGTGCTNAGAGATTTGTCGGTTGATTGTCTGTTTAGTCTAGAACGACTCAGTCGACAGGATGTACTTCGTGCGGGTGACGGGGTTCATGCAACTTGGCTGGAGCAAAGGAAGCGTTTTTCATCTTCATGGCGACGGTTGCTGNTGGGGCNCGGTGGATTTCACAGGGCGATGTTGGATTTGGAGAAGCGTGCTTATGACTCGAGGCGAACGCGTCGGTTAATCGTGAACTCAGAGATGGTGGGGCGGGATATTCGAAAACGGTTCGGTTTTCCCGCGGAACGGATCCACTTGATACGTAATGGAGTGGAGATGGAACATTGGCGTAATGGGGATCGATCAAAAACTCGCGCTCGNTGGGGGATTGAAAAGGATGAATTCCTGTTGTTGTTTGCTGGCTCAGGATGGGAGCGNAAGGGGTTACAGTTTGTCTTGAAGGCGTTGGCGTGTCTGAANGGTGAAAAGGTGAAANTGGTGGTGGCTGGAAAGGGTAAGCAATCNTTNGGANNAACNTCAGNCGTGATTTTTGCCGGGCCGATGAATGATTTGGAGAATGCGTATGCGGCAGCAGATTTACTGGTGTTCCCCCCGATTTATGAGCCATCTGCTAANGTGGTGTTCGAGGCGTTGGCNGCNGGGTTGCCGGTGGTGACGAGTGGATTTAATGGGGCTGCGGAGGTGNTTGAGGAAGGGGTTAATGGGACAGTAATCGAANATCCGTCGGATGTGCCTGCCTTGGNACAGGCTGTGCGTGAATGGATGGGNCGTGGAATAGTTCGGCNGGTNNCGGTGAAGGCGGACTTGAGTTTGGAGCGGAATGTGCGCGAGACTTTGGAGGTGTTGACTCTGGCNGCAGAGAGAGCGGGCGGAAGAGCTATCGTGAGGATTTCAGTTTGCATCATTACTTTGAATGAAGAGGCGAACCTCCGNCGTTGTNTGGAGAGTTGTACGGGGCTTGCAGAGGAAGTGGTGGTGTTGGATTCCGGAAGCACCGATGNCACGGAAGCGGTGGCCCGGGAATNNGGTGCNCGCTGGGTTGTGCGTGAATGGCCNGGATANATGCGCCAGAAGAANAATGTTATTGNNTTGGCCAATGAAGAATGGGTCTTNAGCCTTGATGCGGATGAAGCATTGTCACNGGGGTTGTGTCGTGNGCTTGAGGAATTGAAGAAGACCAANCCGCCGGANTCNGTNGGTGGTTTNTCGATGTCGCGTTGTGTGTTTTACGAAGGTCNTTGGGTTCGGCACGGGGATTGGTATCCGGATCGNCTGGTGCGTTTGTTCCGGCGTGAGGGTGCNCATTTTGAAGGTGGGCGAGTGCATGAACGGCTGGAGTTGGACGGGGAAATCAGNAAACTGAAGGGTGATATTGAGCATTATTCTTTCAAGGATTCAGCGGATCACTGGGCGCGATGCCAAAAATACGCGTGGCTTTGGGCAGAGGATGCGAGGGATGCCGGTAAACACGCGGGTTTTTTTGCGCCATGGCTGCATGGGGCGTTTCGATGGGTACGTGGCTATATTCTCCGTGGGGGGGTTCTTGACGGCCGGCAAGGCTGGCGCATTGCAGCACTCAATGCGCGGGAGGTTTTCTTGAAGTATCGCCTATTGCGGCGATTGAACGAGGCTGGGAGGGTGCCGGCTTGATTAAGACNGCAAGGCGNGTGCTGGCATTTAGCTNGCCGTTTGTTAAGCCGTACTGGGGACGGTTGGCGNTGGGTNTGNNGCTGGNGATTTGCTTTGGCTTGTTTAACGCTTCATTTNTCTGGGGNACGAAGACGTTGTTTCAACGACTTGATGGAGANNCGNCGAGGGTGGAGACAAAGGGGGAGNCATGGGAAACNAAGNTTCANGAAATCAACCGNGATGTNACNCAGNCAGTTGATNCNTGGCTGCCCTTGAAGGNCAGGCANTTGGANTGGAGNCANGTCGNAGGCGGGCTCTTTTGTTCCTGCCGTTGCTTGTCGCGGTGCGCAGTACGATCGGATATTTCAGCGTATATTTTCTTACTTGGGTCAGTGAATCGGCAGTGCGGGATATTCGTGTGGCGACTCATAAGAAGCTCCAGGCCTTCTCCATCGAGTATTTTCAACACAGGCAGATTGGCAATCAAACCATGTTGTTAAACAATGGTGCGGGTGCCCTGCAACGTTGCCTGACATATGGTATTGCGGATGCAATCAAGGAACCTTTCACAATCTTCAGCATCCTTGTTGCCTTGTTTATCCTAGACTGGCAGTTGGCTTTGTTTGGGATTCTTTTCGCTCCATTGAGTGCCGTTCCTGTCATTCTTGTAGGACGCAAGCTACGAAAAGTGGCTCAAGCGGATTATCTTAAAGGTACCGAGCAGGACAGCCTGATGATTGAGGTTTACGGAAATGTTAAAACCGTTAAGGCTTATGGCTTGGAAAGACAACAATTGGGACGGTTTCAAAAAATTTATCAAAGACTGGCTCGGTTGGGTATGAAGAGGATGCAGGCACGACATTTGCAGAACCCGGTNATCGAANTGCTNAGCATGCTGGGAGTGGGGGCGGTGATTNTCTTNGTTTTCTTAACGGGAAAAACGACTCCAGAACTGGTGGGTTTCCTAACGGGTATGATTTTGTTGTATCAGCCCATTAAGAAGCTCGGCGGTTTAAATTCACTTTATCAGCCGGCAATTGTGGGAGTGAAAATGTTGGAGGCTGTTTTCGCCACGAAACCCTCGGTTGAGGAGCGAGAGCATGCTCAGAATTTGGAGGTCATTCAGAAGTCGTTGCGACTGGAGGCTGTGACTTTTGCATATGATGGGGCGCCAGTGTTGAAGAGTTTAGACTTGGAGTTGCATAAAGGGATGCGCCTGGGAATTGCGGGAGAAAGCGGGGCCGGGAAAAGCACGATGGCGAACTTGTTGCTGCGGTTTTATGACCCGCAAGAAGGGTGCATTACCATCGATGGTCAGGATGTCCGGGATGCCACGTTTAAGAGTTTGCGCGGGCAAATGGCGTTGGTGAGTCAGGAGGTGGTGATTTTCAACCAGTCGGTGGCGGAGAATATTGCGTGTGGGAAACAGGAGGCAACAAGGGAGGAAATCTTGGCGGCGGCGAGAGCGGCCAATGCGCATGAGTTTATTGAAGAATTGCCGGAAGGATATGACACGAAGCTGGGCGAGCAAGGGGCACGGTTGTCGGGGGGGCAGCGTCAACGGATCGCGATTGCGCGGGCTTTCGTGCGAGAAGCACCGATCTTGATTTTGGACGAGGCGACGGCGGCGCTGGACTCAAAGGCGGAGTCAGAGGTTCAGGCGGCCATCGAAAAACTTGAGGAAGGCCGGACAGTGATTTGCGTGGCGCACCGCCTATCAACGTTGCGAAACATGGATCGCATCATCGTCTTGGAGGGTGGAGAGATGGTGGAGTCAGGGTCGTTTTTGGAGTTGATGGAGTTGGGCGGAAAGTTTTCGGAAATGGCGCGTAAACAGGGGATCGGGGTTGAAGTGGTGGATAAGGGAAGCGCCACAGAGGCCGCGAATTAAACGGCGATGGATTCTTGAATGGTCTGGACGCCGAGAATGGTGTGAAGTTGGGCGTTAAGAATGGTCATGTTGGGGTAGCGCCGGTCAGGGTCGAAGGCGAGGCATTGGCGCAGGAGGGCACTCAATCGAGCGGGGACGCCCGGGTTGAACTTGCTGGCGGGAGGGAATCGGTAGTTCTCGTCGAGTTGGTTCTTGCGGGTCTCACCGGGGGTGCTGCCGGCAAAGGGGCGTCGGTGGGTGAGTAGTTCGTAGGCAGTGACGCCAAAGGCAAAGATGTCGGCGCGGTGATCGAGGGCGCGGCCGCGGAGCATCTCCGGCGGCATGTAAGCCGGGGTGCCACTGGTTTTATCGATGCGCTTGGGGCGCCTGGGGATGGGCATGGCGGTGTCGAAGTCCAGTAGGTAGGCGTGGCCACGTAGGTCGACCATCACATTCTCGGGCTTAAGGTCGAGGTGCATCCAACCGTGGTCGTGCATGTGCTCAAGGGCATCAGCGATGCCGATGAGGACGTCGGAGACGTTTTCTTCAATGACAGAGTCCTGCCGCAGGGTGAGTTGCTTGAGGTTTCCGCCATTGATGTAGTCGAGCACCATATAGGGAGTGCCTTGTGCGCGGCCATGGGTGCGGTAGCCAATGATGTGCGGGTGAGGCGGTAGTTTACGCAGGACGCGTAGGCCATTCTTAAAAAGCTTGGAGGCGCTGGACTTGGGTCTTGGCCGAAGTCGCCGCAGTGCGACCACCTGCTCGTGCTCGTCGGTGGCGAGCCAGATCTCAGTCATGCCACCCTCATTGAGGGCGTCATGCAGACGGTATTTACCAAATTTTTGCGACATTCTTTAAACCGCTTTCCAACTACCCAAAGCAAATCAATGAGGCTTTCATTCAAAAAATGCATAACCCACCTTGGAGCTTTGGTTCGGAGAAGCATCATCCCAACGGGGTGACCACCGTTGAGGAGCGACAGGCTATCATGCGTGTCAACCTCTGTTTGAGTCGCAGAAATCAACAGGCTTTGGCCCTGTTACACAAAAAGCTGAAGATTTGTTGCGGTTGGCCGATTATGCTCTGGGAGGTGTGGATAACTTGTGAACAACCTGGGAGTTGTCGACCGTGTAACGTGCAGCTGTTTGGGGGCTGTATCTATCCGGCAGCGGATTGGCTTGAAACAGGCCGGTGCATGATGCGTCTGAAATGAGAGAATTGGATCGTTTTTTTGGCAATTTGGCCCCGTGCATGGGCGGGCTGGTCTTGATGACCTTGGCTGTCTTTGGGGTGGGATGTGCCGCGGAGAAATATTCAAAGGCGGCGGATGAGGAGATTTACGGTGTGTTGGACAACCGCCGTGCGGAAATCCTAAACGACACCAACCGTTTCCGAATCAATACCCTCTATAGCTCGCGCACACCGGAGGACATTAACCGCACCGAAATCCTCTTGGATCGTTATGCGGGTGGCGAGCGGGTTTTAAAACTTACGTCCGCGCTGGAATTGGCGGAGAAGGCAAACCGCACCTACCAGTTCAACCGCGAGAAGCTTTACCTCGCGGCGATGGCTTACACCTCCAGACGGCACGACTATGCGTGGCGGTTCACCTCGGCGAATGTAGATCTGGGGATTGAACGCAAGACCACTGGCGGTCTGCGTGGCGACTCCGACGCAGACCTGAAGCTGGAGAAATTACTGGAAGCTGGCACGAAGGTTTCGGCCACATTGGCTAATGACCTCGTGTTATATTTTGACGGAGGCAAGCCGAAGGTGCCGAGTTTGACCTTGTCGCTAACCCAACCGCTGCTGCGTGGCGCGGGCGCGGAGATGGCGGCGGAAGTACTGACGCAGGCTGAGCGCGACTTGGTTTATGAAATCCGCGACTTCAGCTATTACCAGAAACAGTTCGCAGTGGGCGTGGTGAACGACTATCTCGATCTTTTGCGTCAGGGCGAGAGCATGCGGATTTCGTACATCAACTATACAACCAGCACCAATATCAGCTGGGAAGTGGAGAACCGGGTGCTCGCGGGTCTGCAGTCAGAATATGAATTCAAGCAGGCCAAGCAGAGCGAGTACAACGCGAAGCTTGGATACATCGGGGCAACAAACGCGTACCAGAACGGCTTGGACGACTTTAAGCAGAAGCTGTCGCTGCCGCTGGGCACGCGGATTCGACTGGACTACAGCATCCTGAACAACATGAACATGTACAACGAGGACGCTCTGGTGCCGGTGCCGCTGACGGACCTGCTGGGGTATCGTCTTGCAATTACTAACCGTCTTGATTTTCATAATCATGTGGATCGGTTCGAGGATTCCAAACGGAAAGTGCGAGTGGCGCGCAATGATCTGTTGCCAAGTCTGAGTCTGGTGGCGGATGCGACTTTGAAGGATCAATTTTATTCCTCGTTCCAACCGGATGAATTCAGCGGCAACGCCGGCCTAAAGTTGAACTTGCCGCTGGACCAATTCAAGGAGCGCAATGCTTACAGGACGAGCCTGATCAATTTCGAGCGGCAGTTGCGTACATTGGCAACGCAACTTGACGAGTTGCGCGACGGTGTGCGTGCGGACGTGCGCAGCTTGTCACAGCAGAGGCAAACCCACCGGACACAGTTGGAGGCGGTAAAAAATGCCGAGGACAACTTGAAGGCCACAAGAGAGCGTCTGCGGCTTGGGTTCCCGGGCGTGCGCACGCGTGATATTTTGCTGGCACAGGAACAGCTACAAAGCGCGCGGCAGTCTGTACTTCGATCGACGGTGGACTTCCACAAAACCCGCTTGAAGCTGTTGAAAGACGTGGGTATTCTGGACGTTTCGCAGGCTGAATTTTGGTTTAAGGAAACTGCAGTGCCCGGTATGCGAGCGGGTGGTGCGGCGGCTGCCGATGAGGCGTTGCCAGACGTGGTTCCGCCAGAACAGATTTTGGGCCAGCAACCATGAGTGATAAATCAGCATCCGCCACCTCCCGATCCTCCAAAGGGGGGTTTGCCGTTGGCAAGCTTGTCATGCTGTTGGTTGTGGCCGGGCTGATTGGTGGCGGTGTCTATGGGGCGCGCTACCTGTTGGACCAGAAGGAGGAGGAGCGGCTGGAGAACAAGTACGAGACAGCCAAACGCGAGGATTTCCTGGTCACCGTTAAGCTTAACGGCACGCTCATCTCTGAGGACACTCGGTTGATGAAAAACGACCTGGAGGGGTACACCACCATCCGGTACCTCGTCGAAGAAGGCGCGCGCGTGAAGGGTCCGCAACATTACACCGTGAAGAAGGGCGACACGCTGGAGTCCATCGCCAAGGCCCACGAGGACGAGCAGGGCATGGCCAAGGACATCTACAACATTCGCCTGATGAACGAGGACAAGGAGATTGACTGGGATAACCTGCCTGAGGGCATCTCCATCGAAATCCCGGGCGCCCTGTTGGTGGAAATGGATCCGCAGAAACTGGAGGAACGAATCAACTCCCAGGAGATCGCCGTGTCCGAGGCGCGTAAAATGCTAAGCCGGGCCGAGGGCGGACTGGAGTCAAAGCAGCTCACCGCCGACCTGAGTCTGAAGCGGGTCGAGAACGCGCTGCAAAATGCGGAGCTGGACTTGAACAAGACGATCAACAGCACCATCAAGGTATACGTGAAAGCGCTTGAGGGCACCATTGCTATCGATGAGAAAAGCGTGGCGCTGGCTGAAAAAAACCTGAAGGCCTACACGGAGTTGGCCAAGCTCGGGTTCGTGTCGGATGTCAAGGTGAAGGAGGAGGAATTGAAGCGCATCCGCGCGCAACACGCCATCGAGATGAACAAGGCGGAAAAGGAGGCATACCTGAAATTCGACAAAATCTCCATGTTGAGCGCCAAGCGACTGGCGGTGGAGGAGGCTATCGTTAACATCAAGAAGACGAAGGTGGAAAATACCGCCGACCTGCGCGACGCCAACAGCACCATCAATACCGCCAAGAAGGTGCTCGATAACCAGATCGAGAAGCTCTCCGATCTAAAAGAGCAGATGGCCTTTTCCCGCGTCTACGCGCCTGAGGATGACACCGTGATCTACTACGCCCCAAAGCACTGGGAAAAAGTGGAACCGATCGCGCATGGCTCCAACGTGCGCAATGGCCAACGGCTCATCAAGCTGCGCAAGACGAAGAAATTCAAGGTGGACTTGAGTATCCCGCAGGCCAGACGGGCACCTCTGCGCATTGGTCAAAAGGCTTGGGTGAAGGTGGAGCAACTATTGCTGCCGGGCACGCTGAAGTTCATCAGCAAGGACGTGGACTCGAATCGTCGCGGTCACTCGGAGAAATCGTACTTCAGGGGTGAGCTGACAATTGATACGGATGACTTTCCCGAGGCTGAGGTCTCGGAGGGTATGCAGGTGCGCGTCGAGATTCAGGTGGTAAACCTGACGGGCGACGCGCAGCTCATCAAGCTGCCCAACCAATGTGTCACCGCCAAGATGATCAGCGAGGACACTGCGCAGACCGGCTGTTTCATCTTCAATCGTGAAACTGGCGAGCACGAGTGGCGTCCCGTCGAAGTCATGTACAGTGATGAGAAACACATCGCCATCGCCGACGGTGCCATTCAGGAGGGCGAACTGGTTTTGCTGTCGCCACTCAGTGAGGCCAAGAACTTGAATCTTGAGGAAGCCGTCACCGGCAAGGGCAACTTGGATCTGAACGCAACCCAGCCGGATGAAGCTGAGTCTAAACCCGCTGTACCTGAGGGCAAATGGCCGGATGAAGCTGCCAAGATTTTACAGTTGAACGAGGAGCAGAAACTCAAGTGGATTGCCGCCGATGCCAAGGTGAAGGAGGGTTACGGGAAAATCGTGGCCAAGATGAAAAGCGGCGAAATCCCGCGCGAGAAAGGCCCGACGGAATTTGCCAAGCTATTCAAGGCACACGGACGGGAGGTGAAGCAGTTCCTCACCGCCGAGCAATTCAAGACCTACGAGAAGAAACAGGCGGAACGCTTCAAGCGCGGTGGCCGCTGATCCAGCCCATGGCCACGCGCAACATCATTGAGATCAAGGATCTCACCAAGGTGTATGACCTTGGCGCAATTCAGGTGCCGGCGTTGCGTGGCATCAACTTCGTAATTGAGGAGGGCACCTACACCGCAATCATGGGGCCGTCGGGCTCTGGCAAGTCCACACTGCTCAACATCCTGGGCTGCCTAGACCGTCCCACCGAGGGCGCATATATCTTGGGCGACGAGGACGTGGCCCACATGAACGACCGCGAACTGTCGCGCATCCGCGGCGCGCGCATCGGGTTCATCTTCCAGTCCTACAACCTCGTCCAGCAGCTCAACGTGGTGGAGAACATCCACGTACCGTTGTTTTATCAGGGCAAGGACATTCGCGAATACTACGACCACTGCGTGAAGCTGGCCGACAAGGTGGGCCTCGCCGACCGGCTGGACCACCGCCCAATGCAGCTTTCCGGCGGCCAACAGCAGCGTGTGGCCGTTGCGCGTGCCTTGGCCAATGAGCCTCTCATGCTGCTGGCAGACGAGCCAACCGGTAACCTTGACTCCACTACCGAGGAGGAGATTCTCGACATCCTTGACGAGTTGCACGGGGAGGGCCGGACGCTGGTGGTGGTTACCCATGATGATGCCGTGGCCGAGCGTGCTGAGCGAGTCATTCATCTCAAGGATGGCCTCATCGATCGCGACATTTTAGGCGGCAACGGCAAGCCTAAGAAACAGCCGAAACCCGCCAAGCCGGAGGAACCGGAGAAGGCCGAGGATTTAAGGGAAGACGCTCCGGAGGAAATAAAAGAGGAGCCATCGCGAGAGAAACAGGAAGAGAAGCCTGAGGAGAAAAAAGCCGTTGACCTCCCGCCTTTGCCCGGTGAGGACGAGAAACCGGATGAAGAACCGCGCCCCGCGATCATTACTTCCATCAAGCTCGACGAGGCCGACCTTCCCCCATTGCCCGTCGACTTGGACAAGAACCAACTTCAGGAGGATGAAGACAAGGACGAACCTTTCCGCATCAAGCTCAAGCTCAAGGATAAGCTGGACGATGGCGAGGAAACGCCCAAGGACAAGGAGGACTAATGGCCGGTTTCTCCCTGCTCCGCATTGTTCAGGTGGGGTTTAAAAGCCTCGTTCTCCATCCCCTGCGCAGCGGGCTGACGATGCTGGGCATGATCATCGGCGTGTGGGCCGTCATCAGTCTGGTGGCCATTGGTGAGGGCAACAGTCAGGACGCGCAGGAAGCCATCAAGGCACTCGGCGCGCAAAACGTCATCATTCGCAGCGTTAAGCCCCTCTCCGATAAGATCCAGACTCAGGGCGACATGCAATGGGTCACCTACTACGGCCTGAACAATGCCGACGCCGGCCGCATTGCAGAGACTGTGCCGGGGGTCAAGCGCGTGCTGCCCATCCTCGTGCAGCGAAAGAACATCTCGCACGACTCAGGCCGTGCGGTAGACTGCCAGTTGCTGGGTACTTTCCCTTACTACCCGGATTTCACCCAGTCTAAGCTCGTGGCCGGGCGTTTTCTTAACGAAATGGATGAGCGGACGAAAGCCTCCTCCTGCGTGATCAGCCAGGAACTGGCCGAGCAGGTGCTGGCCGGGCACAACCCGTTGATGGAGACGGTGACAATCGCCGGCTTTGAATCCACACAGATCTTTCGCGTGGTCGGTGTTTTACAGGAACGCGTTGACACCGAGAAACTGCCGCAACTCGCCGACGCCCTCGGCCGCACCATCTCGGCCAATGTGTACATTCCCCTGGCCACCATGAAGTCGCTCTACGGCATCAAGAACATCGACCGCAGCGTAGGTAGCCTGTCCGTGGAGGTGGTGGAACTGTCGGAGATCCGTGTGGGATTCGGCTCGCCCGAGGAAGTCATCGCCGCCATCCCGCTGCTGCGCGACGCCCTGGACAAGGGCCGCAACGGCGTTGTGGACTACGAGATTCAGGTGCCCATCAACGAGTTGAACGCGTTGCAGGAACAGATGGCGCGCGACACACGCATGCTATTGTACATCGCCTGCATCTCGCTGCTGGTGGGCGGTATTGGCATCATGAACATCATGCTGGCGACCGTCACCGAGCGCACGCAAGAGATCGGCGTGCGGCGTGCGCTGGGAGCCACTCGGGTGGACATCACCGTCCAGTTCCTCGTCGAAACACTCATGCTCTGCCTCATCGGCGGTGGCATTGGCGTTTTGGGGGGCTGGGGCTTTGCTGAGTTTCGGCAGCACATTCTGGAAGAGACCACCATTGTCACCAACTGGTCGGTCATCGTCGCCTTTGGGCTTTCCGTGAGTGTGGGTCTAATCTTCGGCCTGTACCCCGCCCGCCGCGCCGCCCATCTCGACCCCATTGAGGCCCTGCGGCATTCTTGATCAATACGTCATAAACCACTCAAATCAGCCTTGAAAATGCCGATTATTACAAGTAGCGTCGAAACGTCTCTAGAGATTATTCGTCTTTAACGCGCCTGACCGAAAAAGGACAAACACTAATGAAAGCCAAGCTCTTAGTCGTTTTTTTACTGGTGGCCTTTGGGGCCGCTGGGTGGGGGTGGTATTACTATAATGACTCCAATAAGCCAGTTGCCTCCCGTTACGGCACCGAGACGGTGGTCAATGAGGCTTTCATGGTTGCTATATCCGAACAAGGCGAGTTGGCGGCGGTCAAGTCAATAAAGATTTCAAGTGAGATGGAAGGTTCCTCGACCATTGTGTATGTCGTTGGTGAAGGGGAAATGGTAAATGGGTCGACTACCGTTAAGGCGGAGACCGGTGACACTCCGGCTTCCATTGCCAGGAAGCACGGCGTTAAAGAGGAAGATTTGCGCCATGTTAATCCAAAGCTTGATGAAGCCATCAAGAATCAAGAGACCATCAACATTCCAGGTGACCTGTTGGTTGAGCTGGATCCGGAAGATTTGAACAGGAGAATTAACACCCAGGATATTGATGTTCAGAAAGCCCGGGACGCAGTGGTGCGCGCGGAAGGCGAAATGCGAACCACGCTTCTCGAAACCCAACTGACGCTAAAGAAGGCCGAAAACGCTCTTCAAAATGCGGAATTGGATTTGGAAAAAGCGCAAAAAAGTACGGTCGAGACTTACATCCAGGATATGCAAGGGCAGATAGAGAATTTTAAAAAAGACATCGAACTCTCAGAAAAAAATGTACGCGCATATGATTCCTTAAAGGAACTCGGTTTTGTATCCGAAGTGGAGGTGTTGAGGGAAAAAGCCAAAGCTGCGAAAACAGCGCATAACATGAAAATTGCCTTGGCTGATTTGGAGGCGTACAAAAAATACGATCAGGTCAAGCTGATTAGCGAAAAGAAATTGGCAGTGGATGAGGCTACGGTGAATGTGGAAAAAACCAAGGTTGCCAATGAATCGGAAATGAATGATGCGAATTCGTCGGTTGCCACTGCCAAGAAAACCTTGGAACTGGAGATCGAAAAGCTTGATGACCTAAAAGACCAGTTGGCCAAATCCAGGATATATGCGCCGGCCGATGGGATGGTGGTTTATCATGTTGCCGAGTCACGCTACGGATCCTCATCTTCATCAATGATCGAAAAGGGGGCTAGCATTAGAAAGGGGCAGGACATCTTGAGATTGCCGGATGTTTCAAAAATGAAGGTTGAACTAAAGATTCATGAGTCCAAGCGATGGCAGGTGGAATTAGGCAACAAGGTAGCTGTGTATGTTGGCGAACATAAGTTTAAAGGGGAGGTTAAGATGTTGAAGGACGTGGCAGATTCCACCAGCAGATGGACGGGCAACAAGAAAGTGTTTAGATGCGAGGTGGTCATCGAAAATGAACAACTACCGGAGGGAATCCGTGTTGGTTCCACAGCAACCTGCCAAATTTTTGTGGCTAATCTGCCGAAGGAATATACTGATGAAAACGGAAAAGAGGTAAAGACCCTCAAGGTTCCGATCCAGAGTGTCATAGGAGTCAAGGGTAACAAGAAAGTCGTTTTCACCATTGATGATAAAGGAAAACCTCAGCCCACGATTGTGGAAACTGGTCTTTATGACCAAACCCACATCCAGATCAAGGGAGGCAAACTGAAGGAAGGCGATGTCATTCTCAAGGCGCCGTTACTATATGCCAAGGAGATAAATGTTGGCGGTGATATGTTTGATTATCGGAAAATTAGTCCTGAGGATCTCGGGCTTGAGGTGCCAGTTTATGATCCAACAACTGACCTGGAAGGCGCTCAAGCCCAAGCTGGCGGCACACGTCCCAGCGGCGGCGGCACACGTCCCAGCGGCGGCGGCACACGTCCCAGTGGTGGTGGCACACGTCCTAGTGGTGGTGGAGGGAATTCTGCCGATGCTTTCAAGGCACCGACCGAACTGAAGCTTACTTCAGAACAACAACAGAAATGGGAGGGTGTGGCCGAGTTTAGCAAAGCCGCCTTCGATGCCGCGATGGAGC
>PBPF01000153.1 GCA_002724615.1 Verrucomicrobiales bacterium
CGCGTACCACTAGGATCTTCCATGTCGTCAGGTTCACCATCCTCATTAAACTGCCTTCGTTCCCTTAACGACTTCACGACCAGATGCCAGAACTTCTCGCGAATCCGTTTCTTCTCCGCATCCTGATCGTACATTCTCTGGAGCACCATGCCACGCACGGTAAGGTGTAGGTGCTCAATGGGCTCGAGTTCCTTGATTACCGGCTTGTTACTCTCGCCACCTTGACCGCCACCACTCGGAAATCCACCGCCTCCGGGCATGCCGCCGCCAGGCGCACCTCCACCGGGCGCGCCTCCGCCGGGCATACCACCACCACCCGGCAACCCACCACCCGGCAGCCCGCCGCCACCATCATCCCCACCATCGTCTTCCTCACCTTCCTTAGATTTCACCTCGCCCGGTAGTTTGAGTGCCTGTACCCAAACGACACTGGGTACGGCCTTGAACACCACTAGTTCCCCACGTCGACGCTTGAATTCCTCAAGCCGTCGACTCACAGCAATGTCTTCGGTCTCGGTCAGGTACGGATTGTCCCAAACGTCTAAGAATTTCAGGTTTTTAAATGGCTCCAACTCGGCCAGCAGTGTCGGCTTCAACACCTGCCGATCCACCCCCCTGCCCACCAGCCCGACGTATTCCACTTGGTTTTCCTGATTGAGGTAATAGCTGCCTCCATGGGCATGAACGCTAGCAATAGCATTGGCGACGGCTTTGTCGGGATGAGGTTCGCTGTCCAACGCGAAAAAGCCAGGAAAACCTAGCAAGGTAAAAGATACGGGTCTNCCGGTGATATCAGGTGCAAACTTCACCTGATGACGCATTGTGGTTTTGCGGTCGGTGTGCAGGGTGAAAACGGCATCGTTCAATTTCCGAANATAATAATCCTTGGCGGGATCGGCGCGGACTTTGAGTCGNGGCAGGTCAAACGACCGNCCATCGAACCGCACCATTATCCCGTGCTTCAGTCCGTGATCACGCCAAGTAATGACTTGATTCTGCGTGTTGATCACTGGCGCGGTTTTAACTTCAGTGGCGTTGGCCTCGCCGTCCTCTTCGCCGTCTAATCCGGCGGGGTCCTCACCAAAGCCATCTTCCAAACCATCCACCGGCACCAAGGTGTAGCGGCCCACCGCACCGGCATCTGCAAATGACACNGCACGTGTTTGATTGCCCTCACCTTCAACNAGTTGAAAAGTGNTCNCGTCAATGAAATGCACACGAAACTGCGCTTCGGCCTCCATCGCCTGCATGGCAAACGGAAGCTGGTTTCCATCGGCTCCAGAAAACCGAACCGAATTCCCCGTCTCGAATGGATGCGGCACAACCAACTTTTCCCCAACCCTAGTNGGGCTCNGGCGCAGAGGAGCACGCAACCAACCTTGTGCCGAGTCACCAACCTCAAAGATTCCAATGCGTTGCGGGTTGAAGTTTAGCAACTTTTCCTCTGCCAAGGCGATGGCGGCTTCCTCGTCGGCGTACAATCCAAAAGCACNACCTTCATCATCAGCCACTCCAACATAGAAGGTCTGGTTGCCTGCCACACCTNGCGGTGTGGGCTGAAGAAAACGTACTGGCTCACCGCCTTCAAAGCCGTTGTTCTTNAGAACCAGCGTACGATTGCCCTCAATCATCACCTCGCGCCAAGGCCGCACCAGCCCCTTGTTTTCCTCCATCCGTGGATGGTACTCNCCCTGCCGCAGGACCATCAGATCCTCCAAGTTAAGGTCTTCGCCAGGAATCTTGGCCGTNATTTTCACATAAGGTTCCATGCCCACCATCGACTCCTTGACGCCCTGCATCACGTCCACCCATAAAAAACGGCTCTTCAAATATTCCTGCAACTGCTCGGCCTTGGGCTTGGCTGCGTCAAATTCCTTCACCTTGTCCGCCACCTCTTGGGCCATTGCCGGGATTGAGGGTGCGAATTTTTTCATCACAGCCGCCACCTCCTGATTCTTGGCCGCCAGTCGCTGATCATGCGCACCGAACACTGCGAAGATCAGNCCCACGCANAAGATCGCCGCCACNAGGTACGGGCTGCGCCGGTCAATTTCGCGGCTGACCCGTTCGCGNCCNGGCAACAGATTNAACTCCGTCATGCCCACCGTCACGTTGCGCAGCCCCATGCCCACCACNTCTCCAAAGCCGTGGGCCACTTGCGAAAGCTNCTCGGCATCCACGTCNGGNCCCACGGTCACGTTACGGAAGGGATTGAAGTACTCCACCGGCAAGCCCAGCTTGTCGTGAAAGAAATTCGCCGTGTAGTGCAATAGCGCGCCACCGCCGGCCAGGTACATCCGCTGCGGCGCNGTACCGCCCTGTTGTGCACGGTAAAACTGAACGGTCTGCGCAACCTGCTGATGCAGACGAATCATCACATTTCGTGCCACCTTGGCCACGATCGCCTGATAGGGATCCGGCGGCTCTTCGTACGGGCCGCCCAAGTGTACGAAACCATGCTCNAGTTTGTAATTCTCCGCCGCCTCACGCGTCACTTCCGTGCCCTGAGCNTTCAATTCGGCCAGAAACTCATTGGTTATGTTGTCCGAGCCGATGCCAATACTACGTGCATAAAACGCTTCGCCCTCGATGAACAACACGTTGGTTGTCTGTGCTCCAATGTCCAGCAGCAGTGTGCAGCCCTCCATCTCACCGTAGTTGTGCACGAACGCATTGCGCAACGCCGCCACCGAGCCGTCGATCATTTCAAGCTTCAGCTTGTTCTCCCGGCAAATGTCGGCGATGCCCTCCACCTCCTCGGTCTTCATCGCCATCAACAGCACNTCCAACTCGCCCGACTCCACGGTGCCCAGAATCTGGTAATCCCACTCCACCTCATCCAGCGGGAACGGCACGTTCTGTTGNGCCTCATACTGAATGATCTGCCCCACCTTCGATCCCTCCACCGCCGGCGTGCGCAGCGGCTTGGAGAACACCATGCTGCTNGACGCACACACGTTGCACGTCATNCCCTTCGGTCGAATCTCATTGGCATCCAGCGCGTCCTTCAGAGTCGCCNGCAACGCATCCAGCACACTGGGTTGGCTATCCTCTTCCTCTGTCTCTTCCGGTTCCTCACCTTCCGCCGGCTCAGGTTTCTCCTCCTTTTCAGGCGCCTCCACCTCCTGCATCGGGTGCACCACATAGCGCAACAGCTTGAGCGATCCACCACCCGTGGGCTCAAACTCAGCCANCTTCAGGTTCCCCGACCCAAAGTCAATTGCTATGAAAGGTTTCATGTAAGGTCAAACAAGCCACGCCCTCGCACCACCTTCGCAGTACGATTCTGTACAATAAATGTACCTGATTTTTCCAATTCAGCAACCTTTTCGCCAAAAATTAAAGGGGAAATCCTCCATTCCCTTAATCGGCCATAGCCTCGTCAGCTTGAGCCAACAAGCCCCGGACGCCCCATTAGAACGCCCCACCGCCCTCAAGCTCAATCCCGAAATCAATTACCATCATCATCGCCATCGCCGCGCTCACGCAAAATCGCCGCCAAGTCCCGCATCGTCCCCGCGCCCAGCCATGCACCTACCGCCGCATAAACCAGCCCCGCGCCCGCAACAGGCACNAATACACCNGCCAAACGCGCCCACAGCCCCTCCGTCCCCCACCATTGAACCGCGCCCGACGCCAGCCCCCACGCTGCCCCGAAAGCCAGCAAAACCCCAAGAATCGCCGCCCCCGCCGTCCGTCGTCCTTGTTCTCCGCCCAGATCAATCCGCCCCCATCGCCGCTCGAATGCTCCCCCCAGCAAAAGAACCGACACACACGCCGTCACCGCGTTCGCAATCCCGAAAGCCCCCTGCTTCTTCTCCAGCGAAAACCAGTCTGTGAACAGGAACAACGCCACCAGACCCCCATTCAACACTACACAAAACAANGTCACCTTCATTGGCGTCACCATGTCTTCCCGCGCATGAAACGCNCGCGTCAAAATTCCTCCCATCGAGTAAAACACCAGCGCCGGCGACAGGCACTGCAGTGCGAACGCCACCTGCCGCGTCGANTCTGCTGTAAACAATTCTCCATGCTCAAATAGTAGCCGCACCATCGGCTCCGCCAATACAAGCAGCAGGCACATCATCAACAGGTTGATGTAAATCATGTGCCACAACCCCTCCGCCAATGTCGCCCGAAATTCCTCCTCCTTCCCGTTAGATGCCAGTCCCGACAATGTCGGCAACAAGAACGCCGCCAGCGACACACCGAACAACCCTTGNGGAAACTCCATCAACCGTACCGCGAACCCGAACGACGCCACCAAATGATCCCCCGCCCAGAAACCCATCGCCATCGTCAACACCAGNTTGATCTGTACCCCCGCGGCCCCCACCGTCGCCGGACCCAAATTTCTCGCCACCCGCGCAACCGTCGCATTCCCCCACGGCCGTTGCCAACGCCAACGGAACCCTTCCCGCCGTAACCAAGGCCACTGGTAAAGAAACTGAGCAACCCCCGCCGCCAACACCCCAAACGCCAACGCAAACACCTGCCCTTCCAACCCTCCCTCCAATGTCGGTGCCAACCACACCACCGAAAAAATCAGGATCACGTTCATGATCACCGGCGCCAAGGCAGGCACGAAAAAATGCCTGCGCGCATTCAGCATTCCCATCATCACACCCGCCAGGCACACAAACCCCATGTATGGAAACATCCACCGCAACAACTCCAGCATTAGTCGCGTATTCTCCGCCGGCGCACCCCATGCCAACACCGCACTCACAACAGCCAACACCACCCCCACAATCAATGCCACCAAGCAAAACAGGCCGCTCAACACCCCGTTCGCTGCCTCCCACATCGCCGCTTCCCCCTCCTTCACCTCCTTGTCCTTGAACACCGGCACAAACGCAGACGTCAACGCACCCTCCCCCAGCAGTCGCCGGAACAAGTTAGGCACCATAAATGCCAACAGAAATGCCCCCGCCACCATCCCGTTGCCCATAAACCGCGCGTAACATATTTCCCGCACCAACCCCAACACACGGCTCAACAACGTCGCACCCGCCATCGCCCCGCCCGATTTCAGCATCTGCGACATCAGTCCAACTCCAAATTCACGAAACGCAACACCTTGAACCCCTCGCCCTCGCGCAACACCTCAGCCTCCCGAAATCCTTCTTCAAACTCAGGAAAAAACACATCCCCCTCAACCTCACGTTCCACCAATGTCAACCACAGCTCCGCGCAACGCGGCAATGCCATCCGGTAAATCTCCGCCCCACCTGCGATAAAAACCCGACGCGACTCGCCCGCCAAGTCAATCTCCTCAAGTCCCCCAATCACCCGCACACCCTCATGCGCAAACCCCGACCGACTCAACACCACCACCTCACGCCCCGGCAACGGACGCCCGATCGATTCGAACGTCCGCCGGCCCATCACCACCACCTGCCCCAGCGTCTGCTCCTTGAACCACTTGAAATCCTCCGGCAAATGCCAAGGGATTTCACTCCCGCGCCCAATCACCCGGTTCAGCGACATCGCCGCAATCGCAAGGAAGGGAAAACGCGGATCGAACCGCTCAGTTCGTGCAACCCCTGCCATCATCCCTCAAACCGCAACCGCCGCCTTGATGGATGGCCACGGGTCATAATCCCGCAACTCAAAATCCTCAAATTTGAACCCATGAATATCCTTCACCTCCGGGTTCAAACGCATCGTCGGCAACCTCCGCGGCTCCCGCCCGAGTTGCTCCCGCGCCTGCTCCAGATGATTTCGGTACAAATGCAAATCCCCGAACGAATGCACATAGTCACCCGGCCGTAACCCGCACACCTGCGCCACCATCAACGTCAACAACGAGTAACTCGCGATGTTAAACGGCACCCCAAGAAACACATCCGCACTCCGTTGATACAACTGGCACGACAACTCCCCCTCACACACATAAAACTGAAACATCGCATGACAAGGCGCCAACGCCATCTGGTCCAGCTCACCCGGGTTCCACGCGCTCACCACCAGCCGCCGACTGTCCGGGTTCGACTTGATCTCATCAATCACTCCGTCAATCTGGTGCACCGACCCCCCATCCGGCTTCCGCCAATCACACCACTGTGCACCGTACACCCGCCCCAAGTCCCCCTGCTCATTCGCCCACTCATCCCAAATCCGCACCCCATTCTCATTCAAATACCCCACATTCGTGTCCCCCTTCAGGAACCACAACAACTCATGGATGATCGATCGCAAATGCAGCTTCTTCGTCGTCAACACCGGAAACGACTCCCGCAAATCAAACCGCGCCTGCGCACCGAACAACGACAACGTACCTGTCCCCGTGCGATCCTCCTTCGCCTTCCCCTCCTCAAGCACCCGCCGAAGCAAATCCAAATACTGAACCATAGACCAACCAACACTCCCGCCACCCTCACCCGGCGTCAAACCAACGTAATCCAAATCACACACAAGATATTCACCAAGCCACCAATGTAGCGCAGGTTTTCATACCTGAGCTAAGACGCACGGCGTGTGCGGGTGGGTTGTGTATAATGTCGGCTTGTCTGGGTGGGGGTTGGGGGTAAAAGAGGATTCATTAGGAGGTGGTAAAACACCGGGATTGCA
>PBPF01000003.1 GCA_002724615.1 Verrucomicrobiales bacterium
CACAGGTTGCGGGGGAATTTTTACTGCAAAATCAGGCGAACACATCGGAGGCGGTTTTTTTGGAGGGGGTGGCTCGCGTGCCGCCGGCATCTGTAATGTGTTTTAGACCGGAGAAACTGGATTCTCCTGAAAGGCAGGTTTATTGGTCGCTTCCGGATAAGCCGGCTGACCGTGAGGTTGACGATTCCCTGCTGGAAGAAGTTCGCGAAACTTTTGCCGACTCGGTGAGGCTGCGATTACGCAGTGATGTGCCTGTTGGGGTCTTGTTGTCAGGNGGGCTGGATTCATCGGCGATTGCGGCGATGGCAGCGGATGNGCACTCAAAGCCGGTGNCCTTGTTTTCCGGTGTGAGTGACGACCGGAAGACGGATGAATCGGGTTTCATATTAAAGATGGNGAGGCATTTGGGGCGCGAAGTCGTAACCATCGATCTTGATGGGCAAGTGGGCGGCTTGTTGGGGAAGTTGGAGGAGTTGACGTGGCAGGCGGACCGGCCTCTGGGGGATTTTTCGAACGTTGCGCATGGACTATTGATGGAGGCGGCCAANGAGCGGGGAATTACNGTGATGCTCACGGGACAGGGCGCGGATGAGTTGTTGTGTGGATATCGCAAATACCTTGGTTTCCAGTTGCAGCTNTTATGGGGTGCTGGGCGGCGTTGGCAGGCTNTGCGGCTGTTGGGGGGGTTTATAAAAAATCGCAGTATGGTTAATCAGTTTACTTGGGCAGAGGCCAAGCGGTATTTGCCGGGCCGTTCGGCTCGCGCGGGATGGGATATTGCAGGGCCAGCATTGGACCAATTCAAGCCACTGGAGCTAGGAGTTAAAAACGGGGAGCTCTTGATGGCACGGCAGTCGCGCGACCTACGACGGTTTTCACTGCCAGCGATCCTGCACACGGAAGATCGGATGTCGATGGCGGCCTCGCGGGAAATGCGAGTGCCGTTTCTTGATCACCGGTTGGTTGAGTTGCTGCTGCCGTTGCCTGCGGAAGCCAAGTTGCATCGGGGTTGGACGAAGTATGTCTTTCGGCGGGCAATGNAGGCGANCCTTCCGCCAGAGATCACTTGGAGGCGGGACAAACTGGGCTTTACCAATCCGCAGGAGACTTGGCTGCAGCAGCCATTGCGGAAGCCACTGGAGGAGGATTATTTTGCGCCTGACAGTCTCATTTTCAAACATGGATTAATCGAGGAGGAGCCGTTGCGGGAGCGATGTCGTGAGTTTTTCGGTCAGAAACGCGGCAGAGGGCGGGTCTGGTGGCGGGAGATTTTTGCGCCGCTGGCGCTGGAGGTTTGGCTACGCAAGTTTGAACAACACTTGGAAGCTCCAGGACTGAATTGAAGATTGTCTCCATCGTGGGCGCGCGGCCGCAGTTCATTAAGGCGGCGATGGTGGCACGTGCGNTGGCTGGGCGTCCGGGATGTGTGCATGAGTTGATCCACACGGGACAGCATTTTGACGACAACATGTCGCGAGTGTTTTTTGAGGAGTTGGACATTCCGGAGCCCGCGCATCACCTGGGTGTGCATGGCCTATCGCACGGGGCAATGACGGGTCGNATGATGGAAAAGTTGGAGCCGTTGCTGTGCGAGTTGCGTCCGGATTGGACGCTGGTTTATGGTGACACGAACTCGACCTTGGCTGGCGCATTGGTGGCGGCAAAGATGCATCTGCCGGTGGCGCATGTGGAGGCAGGGTTACGGTCATTTAATCGCCAAATGCCCGAGGAGGTGAACCGGGTGNTAGTGGACCATGTGTCGGATCTTCTGCTTACACCTACCGNAGTGGCGGATGAGAATTTGTCGCGTGAAGGATTGCCCGAAGGTCGCATCAAACGTGTTGGGGACGTGATGCAGGATGCGGCCTTGTTTTACGGTGACCGAGCGGACGCCTCTGAAATTCTTTCCCGATTGGATTTGGAATCGAAAGAGTTCGTCTTGGCAACAATTCACCGGGAGGAAAACACAGGTCAGGATGGACGACTGGAGTTGCTTATCTCGGTGCTGGAAACGGCAGCGGATGAACTGCCAGTGGTCTGGCCGGTGCATCCTCGTTTGTGTAGCCGAGTGNAATCGGATCGCCTACGACTGTTGGAGCCGTTGGGGTACATTGAAATGCAATGCTTGGTGAAGCACGCTGCGGTGGTGNTAACGGATTCGGGTGGACTGCAAAAAGAAGCATATTTTCACCGTGTGCCTTGTGTCACGTTGCGGGAGGAAACGGAGTGGGTCGAGCTTGTAGAAGGTGGATGGAACCGGGTGGCGGGCGTTGGGGATGCGGAGAGCATTATAGAGTGTTTTAAAGATGCGCGACAAGGAGTGGCTAACTTGGAGTCAAGGTCGTTATACGGTACTGGTAATGCCGCGGAGCAGATCGCGGATGTGCTCTTGAAATGAATTTTTGGTTTTCCGCGCATACGGGAGAGCCATTGCCGGGGNTTGACGAGGGGCAACGGACTCTGCGGCTGGGAATGATAGGGCAGGAGTTGATCCGGAAGGGGCACCGGGTGACTTGGTGGACATCCGCGTTTGAACATGTAAAAAAGGTGCATCGGTTTCGGGAGTTCCGATCCTTGAATTCCCAAGAGGGGTTGACTGTGAACCTGTTGCCCGGACCGGGGTATCCACGCAACCTGAGCTTTGCCCGAATGCGGCACAACCNCCAGCAGGCGGCGGATTTTTTGGAGAGGGCGGAGGAGTTTGAGGNGCCTGATTTGATATTGGCTCCGTTGCCTGCNCCGGTGATNGCTGCTGCTGCNGCTGAATATGGNACGANGCACAAAGTNCCNGTNGTCGTGGATGTTCGCGACCTATGGCCGCTGGCTATTGTCGAATTGTTTCCAAGACTGTTGCAGCCGTTTGCGCGGTTTTTTTTGCGTTCGATGGAACGAGATTTGCGTGACAGTTGTATTAAGGCGCGGGCTGTGACGGGGATGACGATGGAGTTCGTGAAGTGGGGGGTGGAGAAAGCGGGACGAGAGATGACGGAGGATGACCGGGCGTTCCGNCTGTCATATCCCGAGGCATTGCTTGCGGANGACGAAGGNATTGAGGCCGTGCCGCATGTGGATGCGGCGGACTTGAATGGGCGATTTGTGGTCACGTTCATCGGGACGATCGGGGCTTCGGTGGAATTCCAGCCAATTGTTGCCGCGGCAAGTTTGTTGGCGGAACGAGCACCGGATGTATTGATACTCATTGTGGGGGAGGGGCCGCACTATGAAAAATACCGTCGAAGGTCGGAAGGCCTTAATAACCTGCGCTGGACTGGGAGGGTGGGACGCAAGGCGATTCCTCCAGTGTTAAAGGCCGCGCAGGCAGGTATTGTGCCGTACCGGAGCACTTACAATCTGCGGCTTGGGATTCCTAACAAGATTGGGGAATACTTAGCGGCGGGTTTGCCGCTTGTGTCCGGACTGACCGGGCGTGTGGCACGGCTGGTGTCTGAGCACGAGGTTGGGTTGTCATATCGTATTGATGACGCGAAAGACTTGGCCGACTGCATCCTGCGGCTACGGGATGAACCGAGATTGCGAAAGGAGATGTCGCGGGCTGCGAGGGGATTATATCNGAAGGAGTTCAAGGCAGAGGTGGTGTANGCNGATTTTGCGGATCACTTGATTTCGTTGGCAGGTAATGGGTGAGCCGGAGTTTTTCTTTTACCGAGGACGCGTTGGGTTGTTTGCGTTGCTACGGGCGCTTGGCGTGGGTCAGGGGGACCAGGTAGCGACTCAGGCATTCACTTGTCTGGCAGTGCCGGAGGCGATTCTCGCGACGGGAGCANGGCCGTTGTACATCGACCTGAAAGCAGGCTCGGTGAACATGGACCCAGAGGACTTGCGGGAACGCATCACACCGGAGGTGCGAGCGGTGGTGGTGCAACATACGTTCGGGATTCCGGCGGACTTGGGTGAGTTGTGCAAAATCGCCGAGGAGGCGGGAGTGCCGGTGATCGAGGATTGCTGCCATACGCATTGCTCGACGTTCGANGGCAAGCCGGTGGGCGGATTTGGCGTAGGAGCTTTTTACAGCCACGAGTGGGGGAAGCCGGTGGTATGCGGCATTGGGGGATCGCTGGCAGTGAACGAAGATGGTCTACGGGAGAAAGTGAAGGTGCTGGCATCGGACATGCGGCGGCCGGGGTTGATNCGGGTGGGGATGATTCAAGCGCAGTTTTTTGTGTTCAANCTCTTATACCGGCCNTTTTTCTTTTGGACGTTGAAGCAGGCGTTCAACCGGTTGTCACGCGGAGGGATTGCGGTTGGGAATTTTAATCCGGTTGATGCAGATCAGTTGCCGGATGATTTTAAAACGATGCTGGCACCATCGCTTCGTCGCCGATTGTTGCGGCGGCTTCAGAACGTGGAGGCGATTGCAGGGCATTCGCGGCGGATCGCGGCGGGGTATCGTGATGGGCTTGCAGGTGGACCGGTAACGTTGGTGGATGAATGCGAGAACGCAGAGACGGCGTATGCACGGTTTCCAGTTTGGGTGCGAAACAAGTCAGACCTAATGATGCACGCGCAGGGAGAGAATATTGAAGTCGCGGAGTGGTACAACACGCCGGTGCATCCACTGGAGGGCGTGGACGCAGAAAAAGTTGGCTACGAGTGGGGTAGCTGCGAAAACGCGGAACGGGCATGTGGGCGGATTGTTTCGCTGCCTGTGCACCGGCGCGTGCGGATGTCGTTCGTGGAAAAAGCGTGCCGGCTGTTGAATGGATGAGGTGCGGATAGCGCGTTTGGAGCGCGGTGATGCGCGAGGGCGGTTTGAGGAATGCGCGCGAATTCACGCAGAAGTGATCCCAGGCGGGTTTTTGGTGCGGTTGGGCAGGCGATTTTTGTCAGCGCTTTATCGGCATCTCGCCGGCTCGCGTCATGCATTTCTCATTGCCGCACTTCGGCGGGAGGAGGTTGTTGGGTTCATTGTGGGATGCGAGGACACGCGGCGGCTGTACCGTGAGTTTCTTTTGCGCAATCCGTTCCCCGTGGCTTGCGCAATGGCGGGACTGGTGTTTTCGCCGTCGGCTTGGAAGCGTGTATATGAAACTTGGAGATATCCATCTCAAAAGTTGGAGGTCGAGCTGCCGGGGAACGAGATATTGAATTTTTGCGTGGCGACCAAATGCCAAGGGAAGGGCGTTGGGGGGATTTTGTTTGATGCCTTGTGCGAGGAATTTCAGCAGCGGGAGGTAAAGGAAGTGCGGATCGTGACGGGTTGCGAGCAGGAATCGGCGCACCGGTTTTATGAGGCAAAGGGCGCATTGTTGGCGGGTGAAATTACGGTGCATTCGGGAGCCGTGTCCCGGGTTTATGTGCATCGGCTGGCAGGAGGCGAATAAGTTGGCTTTGGGTTTGAATGGCGTGGCGGGTAGCTTGCGGGCGTTGAGCCGTTGATGAAGATTCCTTTTTTCAGGTATCCGCATGTGTTTGAGCAGCATCGTGAGGAGGCGCTGGCAGCGTTTCTGAAGGCGGCGGATCGTGGGGCGTACATCCTGCAGGATGAGGTGCAGGAGTTTGAAGAGACTGTGGCGACTTTCACGGGGGCGCGGCACGTGGTTGGGGTGGCCAATGGGACGGACGGACTGATGTTGGCCTTGAGGGCAGCGGGTGTGGGGCCTGGAGACGAGGTGATCATGGCGTCGCACACGTATGTGGCCACGGCGGCGGCGGTGCACTTCATCGGGGCGACACCCGTACTGGTGGAGTGTGCGGCGGATCACTTGATGGACTTGGACGCGGCGGCGGCGGCGATTACGGGCAAGACCAAGGCGATTGTGCCCACGCAACTCAACGGGCGAACCTGCGACATGGCTGGGGTAATGGAACTGGCGAAGTCACGTGGGCTTTTGGTTGTGGAGGATGCGGCACAGGCATTGGGGTCGAGATTTCGGGGGCAATGTGCGGGGACTTTTGGGTTGGCGGGAATGATTAGCCTTTATCCGGCGAAGTTACTGGGATGTCTTGGCGACGGCGGGTTGGTGATGACCAACGACGACGGTATGGCGAAGCAGTTGCGGTTGCTTCGTGACCACGGGCGCGACGCGGAAGGAGAGGTGGTGGCTTGGGGAGTAAACTCGCGCTTGGATACAGTGCAGGCGGCGGTATTGCTGGCGAAGTTTAAACACTACCCGGATGAGATCGCGCGGCGGAGGGAGATTGCGGCGCGTTATCGCGAGGGGTTGGCGGGTTTGCGCCAAATGGCGCTGCCACCTGGGCCGGATGAAGGGGATCATTTCGACGTGTACCAAAATTATGAGGTGGAAGCGGAGCGGCGGGATGAACTGCGGGCGCATTTGGCGGAGCGCGGAGTGGGGACGATCATCCAGTGGGGTGGCAAGCCGGTGCACCGATTGAGCGGGCTTGGCTTTGAGGCAGCTTCGCTGCCTCGGACGGAGGCAATTTTCGAGCGCTGTTTTCTGCTGCCAATGAACACATCGATCTTGGCTGATGAAGTGGATTATATATGTGATGTAATTCGTGGATTTTATGAGTGACAAGGACGCGGCTTGGCTTGGTGCCTTGGGGGATCCGACGCAGTGTCATGAGCCGCTCGACTTGGCGGGGACGCCGGTGGACGAGGCGCGCGCGATGCTGGAACTGATGCTGTTGATCCGTGCTGCAGAGGAACGGATTGGTGAGGCGGTGACGGCTGGCGAGGTAAAGTGCCCGTGCCATTTGGCAATCGGGCAGGAGGCGGCGGCGGTGGGCATTGCGCGGCATGTGCGGGATGGGGATCGGGTATTTGGTGCGCACCGGTCGCACGGGCATTTTCTGGCGCTGGGTGGGTCGGTGGAAAGTTTGCTGGCGGAGATTTTGGGGAAGGACTCGGGATGTTCGCGCGGGATGGGCGGCTCGATGCACTTGCGGGATATGGCGAATAATTTCTGGGGATCGGTGCCAATCGTGGGGGCGACGATCCCGATTGCGGTGGGTGCGGCATTAGCGGCGCAGATGGATGGAGGGGATTCGATTGCGGTGAGTTTTTTTGGGGATGGAGCGACGGAAGAAGGAGTGTTTCACGAGGCAATGAATCTGGCGGCAGTGAAGCGATTGCCGGTGGTTTTTGTTTGTGAACACAACTTGTTCTCGAGCCATCTACACGTTTCGCTGCGGCAACCGGCGGACTCGACTTGCCGTTACGCTGTGGCGCATTGTGTGCCTTGGCGGCGAGTGGACGGGAACGATGTGGTGGCGGTGGCGGCGGCAATGGCGGAGGCTGCGGAACGGGCACGGTCGGGTGGTGGGCCTTTTTACATCGAGGCGGTAACATACCGTTGGCGAGGTCATGTGGGCCCGAGGGAGGATTTAGACGTGGGGGTGCAGCGCAAGGATGACTTGGGGTTGTGGAAAAAACGTGACCCGATTGCGCGACTGGCGACCACCTTGGATGTAGAGCCGGACTGGGCGCCGGTTCGGGAAACGGTGGCGGCGGCCTGGGCGAAGGCTGTGGCGGCGGAGGCACCAAGTGCAGACGTACTCTTGCAGCGCGTGTTTTCATGACGACGTATTGCGAAGCGATTCTTGAGGCGCACCGCTGGCTGATGCGGGAGNGGCCGGAGGTGTTTTGTATCGGGCAGGGATTGTGGAGCCCGTGGTATGTCGGCAACAGCATGCGGGATCTTGAAAAAGAGTTTGGGGTGGAACGGGTGATCGATACACCGGTGTCGGAGGCGGCAACGACGAGTGCGGGGCTGGGTGCAGCTCTGTCAGGGCGACGGCCAATTGTTGTGCATCCGCGGGTGGACTTTGCGGTACTGGCGATGGACGCAGTGGTGAATCAAGCGGCGAACTGGAACTCGATGTTCGGCGGAGGGATTCCGGTGCCGTTGACGGTGCGGGCGATCATCAACCGCGGGGGAGAACAGGGGGCCCAGCATTCGCAGGCGCTGCACGCTTGGTATGCACATGTGCCGGGGCTGCGGGTGGTGATGCCGGCAACGGCGAGTGACGCGCGNGACCTGTTCATCGCGAGTGTGTTNTGTGACGACCCGGTGGTGTTTATCGACGACCGGTGGTTGTACGAGGAGGAGGCGGAGTTNGGGGATATTGCTCCGGTGGACTTGCGGGCAGTGCATCCACGACTTTTAAGAAAGGGGACGGACTTGACACTGGTGGGAACTGGGTTCGGGACGGCAATGTGCCGGAGGGCAGCGGATTTGGCGGACGAAATTTCCTGTGAGGTGATCGATGTGCCGGTGATTAACCCGATGGAGGATACGGATTGGGCGGTGCTACGGGATTCGCACGCGCGCACGGGACGGCTGTTGGTGGTGGACGGGGCGTGGGGGAATTGCGGATGGGCGGCGAGTGTAGTGGCGGCAGTGGGTGGCCGGGCTTTGACATTGCCGGCTTCACCCGCGCCCACAAGCGGTGGGCTGGAGGCGGATTTTTATGAGACTGTCAGTGCGGAGTCGGTAGTGGCGGCGGCACGGGAGATGTGCGTGGAATGAAACGTTTGTTGGACATCGTTGCTTCGTTCGTGGGGCTGGTAGTGTTGTCGCCGTTCCTGTTGCTGGGGGCATTGCTGGTTTGGCTGCGGGATTTTCGCTCGCCTTTTTATATCCCGGACCGCGTGGGGCGTGATGGGAGGGCCTTCCGTATGGTAAAATTGCGGTCGATGGTGCACAAGGCGGATACGTCTGGGGTAAGTTCGACAGCGGGGGATGACCCGCGCATTACGGGGATCGGCCGATTCATTCGGAAATTTAAGCTGGATGAGTTTCCACAGTTGTGGAACGTGCTCAAAGGGGAGATGTCCTTGGTGGGGCCGCGGCCGAACATCGAGGACGAGACGCAGCTATATACGGAAGAAGAGCGGCGATTGCTGTAGGTACGACCGGGGATTACGGACATGGCATCGATCGTGTTCGCGGATGAGGCGGATATTTTGGAAGGAAGCAGCAACCCGGACTTGGCATACAACCAGTTGATCCGGCCGTGGAAGTCTCGGCTGGGTTTGCTGTACGTGGAGCATGCATCGTTCTGGCTGGATCTGAGGCTGATCCTCCTGACGCTGCTGGGGATCGTATGTCGGCGTTGCGTGTTGTTTCGCATGGAGCAACTGGTGACTGGATTGGGGGCGCCGGAAGAACTGTGCGCTTTGGCGGGACGCCGGGTGGAGCTGAAACCGCATCCGCCGCCGGGAATGGATGAGGTCGTAGCCGCGCGCTGAAAACGGCACAAATGAAGGAACCGCTTGTAGAGCGGTTTTTTTTTGTCCAGATTGCGCATGGCANAACTGCGGATGGAACTTTCGGCGATCAAGATTAACCGACTGCAACGGCACCTAATCCTGCTGGTGGTATACTCGGGTGCGCTGGTGCTGAGCTATCTGCTGGCATACCAGATCCGGTTTGAATTCGCAGTGCCGCCAAAGTATCAAGCACACCTACTNGGTGTGTGGCCGATGGTGGTGACGGCGAAGCTCGTGTGCCTGTGGGCGTTCGGACAGTTTGCCTCGTTGCTGACTTACTTTAGTTTGCCGGATTTGCGGCGTGTGGGGGTGGCACTATTGTTGCCGTCGCTGGTTTTGCTGGCGCTTTGGTATGCGGAGGTGCGGCCGGTGAACGTGGGGATGGACGGGACACCGGCATCGGTGCCACGCGGTGTGATCATCCTCGATGCGATTCTGTCGTTTTGCGCGGTTGCGTTTGCGAGGACGATGTTTCGGATGATCCGCGAGCGGCGGTTCCGTGAAGCAGGTGGCAGTGGAGAATCACGGCTGGTGGGTATCGTGGGTGCTGGCGAGGTTGGGGCGCGGCTGGCGCAGGAATTGTCAGCCAAGCCGCGGATGGGGATGACGCCAGCGGTGTTCTTCGATGACGATAGCGAACTTCACGGTGGTCGCGTGCACGGCGTGCCGGTGGTTGGGCCANTGGAGAGTGCACGTGATTTGCTTGATCGCGGCATCGAGGGTGTGGTGATTGCNATGCCATCGGCACCGGCGCAGCGGGTGCGTGAGATTGTGGAAATCCTCCGCAATGCTGGCGTGGAACACCAGACCGTACCGTCGATGGAGCAGTTGGCGTCGGGGCGCGTGCAGGTGACCCAGTTGCGACCGGTGCAGATTGAAGACCTGCTGGGACGTGAGCGGGTGGAGCTGACAGCGGAGGCGATCGAGTCGATGTTAAAAGGCAAGCGNGTGCTGGTGACGGGNGCGGGAGGAAGCATCGGATCTGAGCTNTCACGTCAGGTTGCGGGGTACGATCCGGCGTCACTAGTGTTGGTGGAAAGGGCGGAAACACAGATGTTTAATGTGTTGCANGACTTGGAGGGCACGGACGTCATAGCGGAGGTGGCAGACATTCAGGACGAAGCACGGATGCGGGCGGTTTTAAAGGAGCGACGACCAGAAGTGATTTTCCACGCGGCGGCTCACAAGCATGTNTTACTGATGGAAGACCGACCAGCGGAGGCACTGCGCAATAACACTTTTGGCACGATGCAACTGGCCAACCTTGCACGCGAGGCAAGCGTTGAGCGGTTTGTGTTCATCTCAACGGACAAGGCCATTAATCCTACCAGCGTGATGGGCGCGAGTAAGCGACTGGCGGAGGTATACCTGCAGGCGTTAAACGCGGCGCACCCTGAACCGACGCGGTTTCTCGCCGTGCGTTTTGGGAATGTGTTGGGTAGCTCGGGCAGCGTGGTGCCAATCTTTCGGCAACAGATTGCCGCAGGCGGACCGGTGACGGTAACGGACCCGGAAGTGACACGCTATTTCATGTTGACCAGCGAGGCGGTGGGNCTGGTGTTGCAGGCGGCGACGATGGGTGAAGGTGGAGAGATTTATGTGCTAGATATGGGAACACCGGTGAAGATCGATGACCTAGCNCGGCAAATGATCGAGCTCAGTGGCTACCGTCCCGGCGAGGACATCGCGATTGAGTACACGGGCCTAAAGCCTGGCGAAAAGCAGTTCGAGGAAATCCGTCAGAATAACGAGGCATTCGTGCCGGCTGGTCATGACAAGATTTTGAAGTTNGTGGCGGAACCCGCNGAGTTGATGGTTGTTAAGAAGGATTTGGAAACACTAGGCGCGCAACTTGAGGCTACGACGAAGCGTGAGTTGAAGGGTCAGATGAAGGCACTGGTGCCGGAGTACACGCCTTTTGAAGATTAGTCCGGCTTGGTGTGGATGGTCTGTGTGGTGGCGTTGTGACCGGCAACACTTGACACGGTGATGCGCTTTCGCAGAGTAGCATCGTTGTCCGCCCAAGTGGAGTTGCCGTTACTGATGAACTCACGCGAGATGGTCAGGCGGGTGCCGTCGGCGTTGACGATCACGCCGTTGGGTGGTGCGAAGGGGTTGAAGTTGATGCTGATGGTGCCGTAGGCGGTGGAGGCATTATCCTCAAAGGAGATGTGGCTGAGGCCACGGAAGTTCCTTCCGTTCAACACCAAGTCGCCANCCGCTAGTATGTAGGTTCCGTTCTCCTCAATACCGCCGTTGTAGCCGCCGCCCGCAAAGGTGGCTTGGGCGGTGGCAAGAAATTCTGGATTAGCGGAGACGGTNAAGGCGCCGGTGGCATTCGCATGGCTGGTGGCGGTGCCGAACGGGGTGGTGACNTTTATGCGGCGGGTAAACGCGCCGACCGAGTCCATCAGGTGTGTGGAAGGTCGCCAGCCTGTGGCATTGGCGTCGATGGTGAGGGAGCTTGCAGAGACAATGTTAATGCCGCCGGTGGTGTCAATGCCGTTGACGTTTGGGATGGGCTGACCTGTATCATCGACAACTTCCACGGAAGATATCAATCCAAGTCCGGTGCCATTGAATTCAATCATGTCAGTGTCACGGCGATAGTGGTTGCTGGTAATGCCGGAGAGCGAAGTGAAGGTGGGGGGGATGCCGACGCGGAATCGCTGCGCGGCGGGCGTGGTGGTGTTGCCTCGGGCACTGCCGAGGGCAAAGACGCGGTGCAGGCTCAAGTCGGTGGAGTCGGCAACGAGNCCGTTGGAGAATTGCACGGCCGAGGTGTCGATAAGGATGGAGGTGTCCTTCACGGTCACNCCAGCGTTAGGCAGGATAATGCGCGGAGAGTTGCTGGCGCTGAGTACGGTGGCATCGTCCTTAACCAAGTGAATCTCCCCAATGGTCTTAAGTCCGCGGCCGACNATCATCACGTCGTCGCCGGTGGCGTCACGGTTGAATGCGCCAGTGACCTTGAATGCTCCGATAAAGTCCACNTCTGGCAGNGTGTTGACGTGGAAAGCCAGCGTCGTGTTGTTCTCGGTATTGTCGACNCCGTTTTTGATCTTAAACATATGGGTTTCGTCGGTGGCATTTGAGTCGGCGTCGGCCTGAGTNAAGACACTGTGTGAGATAATGATTCGTGTGCCGTCGCGCTCGATCCATACGCCGGGGTGTGGGAGTTCCACGGCCACGGGCGGGTCGTAGGACGCGCCCGTGTTCTGGATCACCTCGATCTGGTAGGTGGTGTTGAACGCAGTACCATTGATTTCCATTGCCTTGTCCCGGCGGAACTGCCCGCCTTGTGCCGACATGCCGGTGGCTTGGTAGGTGTTGATCACCGGCTTGGTGGTGACGGCGGCAATGAGGCGGACGTTGTTGGTTGGGCTGAGGTAGTTGTCGATGTCAGATATGTCGTCGGGTGCCTGGCGAGCCAGGCGGAGGCGTCGGCTGGGGCCGTCGGAAAGGTAGCTNATGGCGTTCATGGGGATTTCGGCCAGNCGGTCGCTCTTCACGTCGATGGTCACCGCCGTCACGTTGCCGTCGCGTGGTTCCACGGCAGTACCGTTGGCCTCATCCACGCGAATCCACGCGATCTTGGTGGCTCCAGTGGCTGTGCTTTTGAAACCATAGCCCTGCACAAGCAGTGAGTTGGCCCGGTTAAAGATCAGGCCGTCGGAGGACGTTCCGGTGATNACCGGNTTNCCGGTTTCGATGGTGAACATGTCCGTGCTGGCATCGCTGACGCCGATACGATTCCAGATACGGACAGTGCGCTCGCTGCCCTCAGCGGTGTCGGAGATGATACCTGCCGGAATCTGTAGTATCTGGTCGGACACGACAAACTCGGTGGCCGGCGTTATGGTCTGCACTACCTCGCCACCATTCATGATCTGCACTGTCTCCACCGAGGCGATGCCCGTGCCGACAATCGTTAGCGCCTCCTGAGTTCGCGTGATCGTGCCGTTGTTGATGGGGTTGTCGCCACCGTCNTCGGAAATCATNGAGATGGANGGNGCGGTNAACAGCGGTGAGATTGCCTGGTCNATAATCGAGTCGCGCACGTCGCGCGGGAACACCACTACGTCGGCTGGNCCNGGCCCCTGGATGTGACCCCACAGNGAGTAACGCTGGGTGCCGCCAACGATGCTCGCTTCGCCTGACCAGATTACCTCGAAGTCCTCATGGATTTTCGTGAACGAGTATTGTATTGGCCCCACGATTACGCCCGGGCCAACGTTGGTCTCAAAGGTGATCGTCGGCCCCAAGTTGTTCGTGAAATTATCCAGCCACAACGAGGCGTCCGTGCGGTTCCAGCCGATGGGCACGCCGTCGGGCGACACACCCAAGTCGTCCGCTACAAAAATGATGTCCGGTTGCCACACTGCCCGTCCGACCGTCTGCGTAGCAAACTTGACGCTTGGTACACCCAAGAACAACGCCGACCCGGGGTTCTCATTATTTAGTCCGATCACCGAGTTGCCGTTGGTGGTGATGAACGTGTCCGTCCAGATCTGGTTGGTTGGT
This sequence comes from Verrucomicrobiales bacterium, assembly GCA_002724615.1. GTDB lineage: Bacteria > Verrucomicrobiota > Verrucomicrobiia > Limisphaerales > UBA1100 > UBA6614. Next base: position 13,721 of record PBPF01000003.1, read on the forward strand.
GTGAAAATGATGCCCAGCAGCGAGTCGAACTGTTGTTCGTGGAACTGGATTTTGTTGATGCCCCCGCGCATCGCGAGGTCAAAGAATGGCGGCGGTCCCTGCGACGGCAGTACGGAAATAGTTGGTAGCCCCGGGATGATTGCCGCGTTGCGCCGCGGGATGAACCCCTGCGTGCCTCCCAGTGAATCTGGCCACAGTCGTCCTGTTGGCCCGGGAAAGACAGGAATGGCTGTCATCGGCAACAGTTGTGGCGGGATCACCAACACGATGTTCGTGTCCAGTGTCTCGTATACGAAGTTGTTTGTCCGATAGAGGTACTTTAGGCCGCCTGCGTCGTCGTAGGTCAGCGCATGCCGCGGGCTGGTACTGCCGCCCATCGCGTTGGCCCCGTCGTAATACACGCCAAATTCAAACAACGACGGACGGTCCGTCCAATAAACTAGCGAGTTGCCATAAAACGCGTCGCAGATAGCCGAAACCGCCGTCCATGCGTTGCCACTGGTGTCTGTGGTGAATTCCTCCATGTCGGCAAAGGTTGGCTGTATGTAGCCGGGGTTGTTGATGCCCGGCGTGTTCGTGCCGTCATGCACCAGTCGGTACGCATAGCGAACGTTGTTGATCTTATCCGTCGGCTTATATGTCAAAGGGTCGTAGTTTCGCAGTCGCACGCGGAAGTTAATCGTCGTGCCCGCCTGATTCGTTTGCGCGTCATAAATCCCAAACGCATACCGGTGCGGGTTGCCTAATCCTAAATGGTTCACCAACAGTCCCAGCGTCAGCGACTTGATGTCCAGAATTTGCGCGTTCTGCGCTGTCACATTCACCCAGGTTGTGTTGTAATTGCTCTTGAAACCGTGCAGCGCCAAATCCAGCGCACTCACGCCGCTGTAGTCATCATTGTGGAAAAAATCATTAAGGATTGTGAATGCCTCATTTACCGCGAAACGTCCCTCTAGCCCGAAATACTTGATGAAGCTGGCGTCGAATGAGTACGTCAGATCCGGAATGTTCCAGCGGAAGAAATTCTTCTTCTCCTTTGGTCCGCCGAGATCGTCCCAGTAGTTCAGGTCAATCGCCGGCCCCGCATTCGTCGCCGTCAAGCGCGCGGGATCCATTGGCCCGATCATCACGAAGGCGCGGACCGTCGGCAGCCCCGCCAACAGGCAAAGAAGAATCAGCCAGGATTTAAAAACACGCATGGGGATGCCAAGGGTCATGGGATCGCGGGAGGCACTGCGCAGCCATCCCCGGATGAAGCATCCGAGGCAAGCCACGCCATGGGGCAGAACCAGCAATGGGACTGGAAATAAACACCTCCTCTAACTCCCCCGAGTATGCCCCCACGTGCGTCCCCGCCAACCCAAAGTTTTACACCACGTGCCCCTCGGTGGTGAACAACACAATACGCCGCAACCACAAGGCTCAGGCTGGTATCTACTCTCCAGTCGCCGCCTTCAGACGCGTTAAGTTCTCCCGCATTGCCGACAAATAATCCCCTTCCGCCGGCGCATTACCCAGCGGCGCGAACACCACCGGCTCCATCCCCAACTCCTTCAGTCGCTTAGCTGTCTCCGCCATCGGTTCCCCTTCCCAAATCATCACCTTCGCCTTGTGCTCCTCCAGCATCGTCTTGAGCGCCTGCCACCCCTCTTCATCCGGCACTGTCCCTGGCTCCCAATGCACACTTTTTAAGTTCAGGTTCATTCGTCGTTCCAAGTACTGGTAAACTGGATGCGACGCAATTAATGGCTGCTTCACCGCCGGCAAGCCAAGCCCCTTCAAATCCTTGCGCAACAGCTCCAAGTTTTCCGCGAACACTTTCGCCTTTCCCGGTCGTACCCGCGACAACGCCTTCGCGACGGCTTCCGCCTGCTTTACCGCCAGAACCGGGTCCAGCCAGATTGTGTAAGCCAATCCCGCATGACTGTGTTCGCGTCCCCCGTGCTTGTGCCGTATCCCCTCCTCTTTCCCAACACGGATCAGGCTATCTCGAATGGCCCCACTTGTGTGGACCAGTTGCGCCTCACGCCATTCTCCAGCTTTGATCCAC
>PBPF01000154.1 GCA_002724615.1 Verrucomicrobiales bacterium
CGCATGCTCAGCCAATCCGGGGATGCCAGCCAAGTCGTCCGCATCCACTTGCCGCAAGTCCTCGAAGGTGTGGAATCCACTGTTTACCAGAACAGTAGCGAGCTCTGTACCAATTCCTGGGACCGCCGCCAGCGCGGCGGTTGCCTGCGCCACCTGCTTGTCGAAGCTGACGGTCTCCTCTTCTTCAGCCTCAATGTCGATCTGCCAACCGGTGATCTTACTGGTGAGCCGCGCGTTCTGGCCGCGCTTACCGATGGCGAGGGACAACTGGTCCTCGGCCACCAAAATCTTTACCCGCTTGTTACCCTCGTCGATTTCAAAGGCCTTCAGCGAAGCCGGTGCCAGGCAGTTGGTAACATAAGTTTGGATGTCCGGATCCCAGCGGATGATGTCAACTTTCTCGTTGTTCAACTCGCGGACGATGTTTTTCACCCGCTGTCCGCGCAAACCTACGCAAGCACCAACGGGATCCACGCGATTGTCCCGCGAATGCACCGCCAGTTTCGTGCGGAAGCCCGGCTCGCGTGCTACCGCCACGATCTCCACTGTTCCATCGGCAATCTCCGACACCTCAAGCTTGAACAACTTGATAACAAACTCCGGTGCAGCGCGAGAGAGGATGATTTCTGGGCCATGCGAGCCATCTTCCACCGCCTTTACGAAGCAGCGCAGCCGCTCGCCCACTTGATATTCTTCAATCGGCACTCGTTCGCGGTTTGGCAGCAACGCCTCGAACCGGCCAAGGTCGATCTTTACATCCGAGCGTTCAAATCGCCGCACTGTCCCGCTGACAATATCTCCCGATCGATCCTTGAATTCCTCCCAAATCATGGATTTCTCCGCCCGTCGCATGTGCTGGAGCAACGCCTGTTTCGCGTGTTGCGCCGCGATGCGCCCAAATCCTGCGGGGGTTACTTCCTTTTCGATCTCGTCGCCCATCTTGGCGTCGTCAGAAATCTGGAGCGCGTCAAACCTCGAAATCTCGTCATGCTCTGATTTTACCCGGTCCACGACGATCAACTTGGCGTATGCCTTGATCTCACCGGTCTTCGGGTCCGTCTCGCAGCGTAGGTCACGTGCGGGGCCAATAGCCTTCTTAGCAGCCGTCACGAGCGCCTCATTCACCGCTTCCATGAGGTCTTCCCGCGGAATTCCCTTTTCCTTCTCGAAATGGTCCAAGACCGCCAAAAGTTCTGCGTTCATAACATGCCCGCCAGTCGCCTTCACGCCATGCGGCGAACAAAAAAGCCGGAAATGATTCCGACTACCGCAATGGCCCTCCAGCCACAAACTGACTCGGCGGACAGTCTAGGCCCGGGCTCCCAAACCGTCAAGGGGCAATTATTGCTGCAAATCCCGCAGTTTTTCCTTCAAAGCGTGCCCATCGAAACTTGCCCCCAGCACGGGCGCGGATTAGTTTTGCCGCATGAGTTCCGAGGAAAACGAGAGCACACCCTCACCGCCTCGTCTGGAAAACCAGGCGTATTACCCACAAAAGCCGCCNAGTCGATGGCCTTGGGTGNTGGCGTTCATGGGCATCTTTTTCTGCGTTATATGGACACTGCTCGCGGGGTTGGCCGGCGTGGTCAACGAGGTACTACAGCCGCCCAAGCCNGGACTGGAAGCNTATGAGGAATTGACCCTTCGCAACGGNACCAGTCAGGACAAGATNGCCGTCATTAANGTCGAGGGCGTCATTTCCCGNTACAGCTTTGATGGTTCTGGGCAAAANATGGTCAAGCGTGTGAGCGACCAGCTTAAGCTCGCCAAGCGCGACCCCGCTGTTAAGGCNGTATTGTTGAAGGTGGACTCTCCCGGTGGCGAGGTGATGGCCTCGGACAACATCCACGATGCCATTCTCGCTTACACCGAGGAAACCGGCGAACCCGTCATCTGCTGCATGACCGGCATCGCGGCATCCGGCGGTTACTANNTCGCCGCGCCCTGCCGCTACATCGTCGCGCATGAGCTAACCATCACCGGCAGCATCGGCGTGATCATGCAGACAGTGAACATCCACGGCGTCATGGAAAAGGTGGGCGCGAAGCCTTACACCATCACCAGCGGCAAAAACAAGGACGCCATGAGCAGTTTCAAGCCGCCCAAGGAAATTGATGAAAACGACGACGCAAAGNTGTTCCGCGAGTTGGTGGCGTTCTACTTCGATCGNTTTAAAAAGATTGTGCGCGAGGGCCGCGCCGCCGCCCAAAAAAACAACGCCAACAANATCGAGAGCCTGCGGGGCCGCATCCTTGATGCCAAGTGGGAAACGCTGGCCGACGGCCGCGTAATCACCGGGCAGCAGGCACTGGACAATGGTTTTGTCGACCAGCTGGGTACCTTCGACGACGCCGTGAAGGTCGCCGAGCAGTTGTCCGGCATCTCTGGCGAGGCGCAGTTGGTGCGTTACCGTGCGCCTTTCGACCTCGCGGGTGCGCTCCGCTTCTTTGTGAAAAACGAGGATCCCAAACTTAAGGTCGACCTTGGAGTGNAATTGCCCCGNCTAGATCCCGGCCGGCCCTACTACTTGTCACCCGTTATCTATCGCTAGTCGTGGACCAAGTCACTGTCATCGGCCATCCGCTCGTGCAAGCCAAGCTCACGCGGCTGCGCGACGCTGCCACGCCNCACCCGGAATTCCGCCGCTTGTTGGGCGAGTTATCCGCACCACTGGTCTACGAAGCGACACGCGATCTGCGTGTCAAAAACAAGCGAGTGAAAACGCCCTTGGCTCCCGTCCCTGGCATTGCCTTGGCTGGCGAAGTGCTGCTGGTACCCATCCTGCGTGCGGCACTTGGCATGCTCGATGCCTTGCAGCCGCTGTTGCCGGAGGCGCGCGTGGGCTTCATNGGCATGGCGCGCAACGAGAAAACGCTNGAGCCGGAATGGTACTTGGACAAGGTGCCCCGGCGCATTGGCCGCTACGAGGTAATCTTGCTNGACCCCATGCTGGCCACAGCTGGAAGTGCTATTGCTGCGGGCGAACTGCTCGAGTCGCGCGGNGCCAAGAACATTCGCTTTGTCCACGTGCTCGCCGCGCCAGAGGGGATAGAGGCATTGAGCCGCCGTTTCCCTGCCTGTAGCATTGTCACCGCCGCCATCGACAGTCACCTCAACGAATCAGGCTACATTGTTCCCGGCCTTGGTGATGCAGGTGACCGGTGTTTCGGTTGTTAAAAAATAATTTCTGCTTTTCACCTGCTCGACAACTTTCTAGTTTCGCGCATGCCTTCCGAGAACCTGTTGCATATTGCCGACAGCGACCGGGATGCAGACATGCTCTACGCCACCGGCCTGTTCGTGCCAGACCCTTTCATTTACCTGCGCNTGCGCGGTCGGCACTANGTGGTGATGAGCGATCTGGAATTTGACCGTGCCAAAAAGCTCGCGCCGCACTGCCGCGTGCTNTCGCTTGCCGCATATGCGGAAAAGATCAAGGGCCCCGGCGNAAAGCGCGCGCCNCTGGCNGAGGTGGTGCGCGAGATATTGAAGGAGCGCAAGGTGCGTTCGGTGACTGTTCCAGCCAGCTTCCCGCATGGTCTGGCGGTGCAGTTGGAGAAACTAAACGTGCGTGTGAAAGCTAACCGTGGGCCTTTGTTCCCACAGCGTGAGTTCAAGACACCCGATGAAATNCGCAAGGTGAAGGCCGCTGTGGCGATGACCGAGATTGGCATGGCCGAGGCCATNCAGGCCATTCGCCGCAGTCGCATCGACAAAAGCGGTCGGCTGGTTTANCGCAANGCGACTCTCACCAGCGAGAAACTGCAGGCGATCATCGGCTCGGCCATCTACACCGCTGGTGGCATTGCCAGCAANACCATTGTCGCCGGGGGCAATCAGGCCACGGACCCACATGAGCGCGGCCACGGCCCGCTGAAGGCGCACCAGCCGATTATCATCGACATTTTTCCGCGCGCGGAAAAAACCGGTTACTACGGCGACCTCACGCGCACGGTCGTCCGCGGGCGTGCCAGCGATGCTGTCCGTAAAATGTATGCCTCGGTNGAGAAAGCGCAGAAGGTTTGCCTCTCTAAAATCCGCGCCGGCGTGCAGATGGCGACTGCACATCAGGCAGTAGTGGACCACTTTTCCGGTGACGGCTTTTCCACCGGTCGCCGCAACNATCACATGGAGGGGTTTTTTCACGGCACAGGCCACGGCATTGGGCTGGAGATACACGAGGCTCCGAACATCGGCCAAGGATCCAAGGATAAGTTCCGCCCNGGGCAAGTGGTCACAGTCGAGCCCGGCCTTTACTATCCGGGCACCGGCGGTGTGCGTCTGGAAGACGACGTACTTGTCACCAAGGGTCGTCCGCGNATCCTTTCCCGCGTTGAAAAGGTGCTGGAAGTTTAANGGATGCATGATACAATTCCCGTCTAAACACTTGCCTCGACTCGGCAAATAAGTACTTTTCACCCCCGTCATGGCGGCCAAGACTCGGAAAACTGCGAAAAAGAAGGNTTCACCGCGCAAGAAAACTGCGGTGGCCAAGAAAAAGTCTGGGGCAAAGAAAAAAACCATCACGCGCCGGAAAACCACTCGTCGAAAGACACCCACCAATGGTGTGGCCTCCAGCCGCAAGCCTGTTTCCGTTATCTCCACAGTAAACCAGTCCGCCCACACCGGCCGGGCTTACGATGGCGACAGTGCCATCAAGATTTACCTCAATGAGATCGGTAAAACCCCGTTGCTCACCATCGCCGAGGAAATCGAACTGGCCGCCCGCATTAAGAAGGGCGAAGAAGAGGCGGAACAGCTGATGATCAAGGCCAACCTTCGGCTCGTCGTAAAGATCGCGCGCGACTACGAGGGACTCGGCCTTCCACTGCTCGACCTCATCGACGAGGGCAACATCGGCCTCATGAAGGCTGTTACTCGTTTTGATCCCGCCAAGGGCGGCAAGCTCTCCACCTACGCCTCCTGGTGGATTAAGCAATCGATNAAGCGCGCCCTTGCAAATCAGTCAAAGACCATTCGCCTGCCTGTCCACCTCGTGGACAAAATTTCCAAGATGCGCCGCGTGGCCATGCACCTGCAGGAAGACCTCGGTCGTGATCCTACTGATGAGGAACTTGCCGAGGAGATGGAAATGACTGCCGCGCGCGTCTCACAACTNCGCACCGCCGCCATCCGACCCGCCTCNCTTGATGCNCCGGTTGGCGACTCTACAGACTCAGACACCCTCGGNGACCTGGTCGAGGACAACCATGCCCACAACCCCTACGAGGAACTTGAGGAAAAAACAGTCAACGAAATGCTCCGCCAACTCCTTGANGTTCTCACCGAGCGCGAGGCCGAGATTCTCCGTTACCGATTTGGACTCGACGGTGGCGAAATTAAGACCCTTGAAGAATGNGGCGAGCAATTCGGAGTCACTCGCGAGCGCGTTCGTCAGGTCCAGAACATCGCCCTCGGCCGGATGCGTCGGATGATCGAGAAAATGGAAAAATACGAGCACCACTGATGAGCTCCGTCACTGCCAACGATCTCGAGGCCGCGATTCGCAATGTCCCCGACTTTCCCCAGCCCGGCATCCAGTTCAAGGACATCNCNCCAGTCCTCGGCGACGCCCGCCTCTTCGCCGGNTCNATCGACCTTTTGGCTGACCACCACCGCGACACCGGCATTGACGCCGTGGTTGGCATCGACGCTCGCGGCTTCATCTTTGCCGCTGCCGCTGCCCGCCAACTTGACGCCGCTTTTGTCCCCGTTCGCAAGCAAGGCAAGCTCCCCTACAAGACCATCGAGGAAAGCTACTCCCTTGAGTATGGAGAAGCCACCGTCGCAATTCACGAGGACGCGCTAAAACAAGGCCAGCGCGTGCTGCTGCTCGACGACCTATTGGCTACCGGCGGCACCGCGGCCGCCGCTGCCACTCTCGTCCAGAAAGTCGGTGCACAAATCATCGAGATCGGTTTCCTCATCGAGTTATCTTTCCTCAACGGCCGGGAAAAACTCAACGACCACCCCATTCATTCCATCATCACCTATTAACGTGATGTCCCGTACCGCAGTCTTTCCGCTGCGCGATTACAACCTCGCCGCAACTCTCAACTCCGGTCAGGCCTTCCGCTGGCGCGAGGAAAATGGCGCATGGGAAAACATTGTCGCCGGTCGCTGGGTTCGACTCAGGGTAAATGACAAAACGCTCCACGCCCAAGTTGCTAAACCGCAAAAGGATTGGCAATGGCTTACTGACTACCTTCAGCTTGAGGTAAATCTAAAAAAAATCCTCGCCGATTTCCCCGAGGACGATCCTCATCTTGCTGCCGCCAAGAAAACCTGCCGTGGCCTGCGCCTGCTCAAGCAAGACCCGTGGGAAACCCTTGCCGGCTTTATTTGCTCCAGCAACAAACAGATCGTGCAAATCCAGCAGATCATTGGTGAGCTGTGCGATCGCTATGGCGAACCGGCTCACGCCGGGTGGAAAACCTTCCCCACCGCTGTCCGTCTCGCCGCCACCACCGAGGCCGACCTGCGCGATTGCCGCATGGGTTACCGCGCTAAATACCTTCACGCCTCCGCCTCAATGATCGCATCCAACGAGGTCGACCTCACCGCCATTGCCACTCTCGATTACCTCGATGCCCAAACCGAACTCAAACGCCTCCCCGGCATCGGCCCCAAAGTCGCCGACTGCATCCTCCTTTTTGCTTACGGCTTTCCCGAGGCCTTCCCCATCGACACCTGGGTCCTCAAGGCCCTTCGTCAACTTTACTTCCCCCGGCGACGCCCCACCCCTCGGCAACTCCACACCTTCATCCGCGAGCACTTCGCCCCATACCACGGGTACGCCCAGCAATACCTCTTCCATCATGTCCGTACCCATGACGGATTATTGAGTGGGAATCAAAAAACTTAATTCGCCGAAAAAGGCTCTGAACTTTGGTTCCGTTAACATTCGATGCACAACGAGAGTAAACGTGGAAACGCAGATTTGTTAGCTGGTTTTCTTGAAAAAATATATCCAGTGGCCGGAAGACAGCTAGCTCCACGGCCAGTGGCGATAGGTGGATGTCTTGTGGCTGTGGCTTTTAGCGCCGTGTGCGGCTCGTGCGTAGGGAGTTGCGCTGAGCCGTAACCTGAGGGTTGCCAGCTTGGTGCACCGTGCGAGTTTGTCGGTGTGTGCTGGTACGCTGGTAACCGGTGGTGCGCTGGGTGGGCACGCGGCGAGTGGGGACGTTCCGTTGGAATTGCGAGGTACGCTGTGGCGTGGCCACCACCGGCCGAGCTTGAACTGTGCGGAAAAGCACTTGTGGATTGCCGCCCCCCGTTGTGGGACGCCCCCCAAGGGCAACGACGCCTCCCCCATTGTTGAAGCCGCCGCCGTTGCCGGGACGGCTATTCCAGCCACCGTTGTTAAAACCGTTGCCCATGCCGGGGCGGTTGTTATTCCATCCACCGTTGTTAAATCCACCACCAAAGCCCGGCCGGTTGTTCCATCCATTGCCCATGCCGGGGCGGTTAATATTCCAACCGCCATTGTTGAATCCACCGCCAAAGCCCGGCCGATTGTTCCAGCCGCCACCGGGGATGCCAATGCCGCCGTTGCCGGGATTTACTCCGCCATTGCCGCCACCACCGGGATTCACACCGCCATTGCCGTTACCCGGGTTGGTGGGCTGACCGCTGCCGCCGTTGCCGGGGAGCAGGGTATTGCGGTTGAAGACGACTCCGGGAGGCGGACTGACGCTGGCCAAGCCCATTCCAGCAGGCGCACCACGGCGTCGGTAGGCAAACTCACGCGTGGCCATGGCGGCAATGTACTGCAACTGGGCGGAGGTCGCAGCGCGCCGCCATCCGTTGCCGGCAAATCCTTGCGCACCTGGCGTGCCGCCTGTGGCCGCGCCGGTGGAGGGATTGCGGGGCTGAGGTGTCTTAAACATATTGGCCGCAGCAGCAGAGGCAATGTTGTGGAGTTGTGAGGGCTGCGTAAAAGGAATGGTGGGCACTGCGCCGAGCGGCAGATTTGGATTGGAGCGCCAGCCGGAATAGTTCACGCCAAAATAGGGGTTCTGAACCCGTGGCTGGAGAGGCTGAGTGGGATTTATTCCAGTGCCACCACCGGGAACACCAATGCCACCGCCACCTATGCCGCCCCACTGGCCACCCGCAAATCCACCGTTGCCAAATCCGGGCCGTTGGCCACCCCAGCCGCCATTACCAAAACCACCGTTTCCGAAACCGCCATTACCAAAGCCACCGTTTCCAAAGCTCGGGCGCTGACTGTTCCAGCCGTTGTTGAACCCACCATTCCCGAAACCACCACCAATTCCCACATTACCAAATCCGGGCCGTTGACCACCCCAACCTCCGTTGCTAAATCCATTGTTGCCCCAGCCACCGTTGGCGAAGCCGCCACCGCCTATGTTGACATTCCCGCCTAGCCCGCCGCCACCAAGGCTGATGTTGCCGTTCACGCCGCCGGGTCGACCGAAGCCAATGTTCAGAGCGAGGCCCGGCGATTTGCGGTTCATGCTCATGAAGGTGTTCTGTGTGCCCATCTGCAGGTTTTGGGCAGAAACGTTCATGGAGCCCCATGCAAGGGCGGACAGGGTCAGGGCGGTTAGTTTCTTCACGATTCCTCCGTATATTCTATATCGGCCATTTGGCGCGGCGGTTCAGCCGCTTTTTGTTGGACGCAGACCCCGGGGCAATGCTCCGGGGTTTTGCCCCAATGCGTAATATACGTACGCGTACATAAAGATGCCACAGGAAACACCGGGGTCAACCGGAAAATGGAGGGTTTTGTTTTTTAGTCTAGGCCCTGTTCCTCGCCGCGAGCCTCCTTGACGGCTGCGTTGTAGGCTTGGATGACGTGGGCCTCGTGAATGATGCCGGTGAGGGCCTGATCGTCGTCGTTGTTGACGACGGGGACGCTGATGCCGACGAAGTGTTCAATGACCTCAAAGCCGGTATTGAGGTCGGTGTCCTCGGTTAGCACGTGGTCGGGGCTGATGGCGAGGTCGCGGGCGGTTTTGCCCTTGTGCTTGGCGGGTGCCTTCAACACATCCCAAGCTGCGGCAAGGGTGATATGGCCTAGCAGACGACCGTTTTTCTCAGTCACATAAATTTCGCCCTCGGGGCTCTTGCGGAGGGCTTTCTCAATGGCGGTCAGGCCAACGTCGGGGCCGATGGTTTGTAAGTTGCTCTCCATCACCTCGCGGATCTTGCGGCGTTGGAGAATGAGCACCTCGCGCCCGGCATTAATGTCAAAGCCGGCGGCCTGTACTTGGAACAGGAAGAAACTGCGCGCAAAGAAGCGGTTGGTGATGAGGTTGCTGACAACAACGGCCACCATGACGGCGGTGGCGACGGAGTAGTTCTGGTTCAGCTC
>PBPF01000155.1 GCA_002724615.1 Verrucomicrobiales bacterium
CAACGACATCGACACCGACCGCATCATCCCGGCGCGGTTCCTCAAGTGCGTCACCTTTGACGGCATTGGCGAGCACGCCTTCGCCGACGACATCAAGGGNCTCGCNGANCAAAGANGAAACCCATCCCTTCGCCGANGCNCGCTATNCCAANGGNGCCATCCTNGTCGCCAACAAAAACTTCGGGTGCGGNTCNAGCCGCGAACACGCCCCGCAATCCCTGAAACGCTGGGGCATCCGCGTCATCATCGCCGANAGCTACAGCGAAATTTTCCACGGCAACTGCGTCTCTCTCGCCATCCCATGCTTCACCGCCGACCACGAAACCTGTGCCAAACTGCAGGACACCATCGAGGGCGACCCTGCCGCCGAATTATCGATCGACGTCGCCACCGCCACCATCACCGCCGATGGCGAGACCATCCAGTTNCAAATCCAACCCGGCGCCCAAGGCCAATACCTCGACGGCTCCTGGGACGCCCGTGCCGGACTTTTGGAAAACTTGGATAAAGTCCGTGAGGTTGCCGGCCGATTGGAGTATGTAAAGGGATACGCGTAATGGCGGACGAAGACGACATCNAGATCATTGAGCAGGAGAAGAAGAAGCTCGTGATGGATTTTCGCGCGAAGGAGAAACACCCCGAGCGAGTGACGATGGAGGTGCTGAAGGACATGGTGCGGAGCAACCCGGAATCAATGGGGCGGGCGGCACGGAAGTGGTTGAAGGAGTAGAGGCTTTTGCCGGGGCTTGCGGATTCTTTTTGGCAGCGGTAATTTTTGGGCATGAAGTGTGTTCGTTCTCTTTTTGTTTTCGGATTGGCTTTGGGCCTTCAACTGCAGGGCGAGGATTCGCTGGAAACCAAGGCGGGCAAGGTTTCGTTCCATCCATTGAATCACGCGACGCTGGTGGTGACGGTGGACAAAAAGACAATCTACGTGGATCCGGTGGGGAACGCGGGGTGGTTTCGCAAGTTTGCGAAGCCGGACTTGGTGCTGGTGACGCATGTGCACGGTGATCATTTCCGCGTGCCGGTGCTGGAGGCTGTGGCGGGTAAAGCGACGCGGTTCATTGTGGCAAAACCGCTTTTAAAGGCACTGCCGNCGGGGCTGCGNGCGCGCGCGGCGGGGCTGGCAGGAGGAGAGAGCGCGGAGGCCATTGGGCTGAAGGTGACGGCGGTGCCAAGCTATAACCTTACGCCAGCGCGTAAGAAGTTTCATCCCGAGGGGCAGGGAGTGGGGTTCGTGCTGGAAGTCGGTGGCAAGCGCGTTTATTTGAGCGGTGACACGGAGGGAACGCCGGAGATGCGGGCGCTGAAAGGTATCGATGTCGCGTTTGTCTGCATGAACCTGCCATACACGATGGACGTGACGGCGGCAGCGGATGCGGTGCGGGCGTTTAAGCCCAAGGTGGTTTACCCATACCACTATCGCGGACAGGACACGGCAAAATTCAAAAAGCTGGTGGGGGACGACTTGGGCATCGAGGTGCGACTGCGCAACTGGTACCCGTGATGTTGTTGGCGGATGTCGACTGGAACCTGCCCAACACATTGAGTGTGCTGCGGCTGGTTCTGGTGCCGGTTTACTTGTGGCTGGTTTGGCGTGGGTGGTTTTTGGGGTTTCTGGTTTTCTTATTCCTATCGGAATTGCTGGATCTGGTGGATGGGCCGATTGCGCGTGCCACAAACTCGGTTACGGACTTGGGCGAGCGGCTGGATGCGTGGGGTGACTTAGCGGCTTATACGACGCTCCCTTTTGCGCTGATTTTTCTTTTGCGCGCCAAGTTTCGGGTCACCGGTGGGACAGTCGCATCCGGCTTGACGGGTGGCGAAGGGGAGGAAGTAGCGGCGAAATTGCGTGAGCAGAGTGATGACACCAAGGGCGAGCAAAATGGGGNCTAATTTTGNGNNGGCCNGTATAGNGAACACAAGCGCCAGCGATTGTAGGTTGAATAAATCGANNNCCCCCTTTATCCTATGAATATGGCGCACGGCATCGGCCATTCGCACGCGAACGCATTCGCGGATTTTCACGGCACCACCCGTGAGGGGCTGGCCGTCACCGACCGGCGCGGCATGCTGAAGGCGGGNCTGGCCGGCATGGCGGGGCTTTCGTTGCCGTCGCTTTTAAAGGCGCGTGCGGAGGCGAAACAAGCCGGTCGCAAAATGGGNGGGCACAAGTCGGTGATCCTCCTGTGGATGTGCGGCGGGCCGAGCCACATCGACACGCTGGACCCCAAGCCGCACCTGCCGGAAAACAAGCGNGGNCCGTTNTCNACCATNCCCACNACNCTGCCCGGCGTGCACGTGTGCGAGCATCTGCCCAAGTACGCGAAGATTACCGACAAACTGACGCTCATCCGTTCCGTGGACGCGCGCGGGAGCAATCATCAGCCCAACCAAGTAATGCAGACGGGCAACCGCGCCGCCGCGCCGCGTGCCAACCGTGAGGGTGGCATGTATCCGGCCATCAGNTCNATTGTCGGCAAAATGCGTGGGGCCAACCACCCGGGACTGCCGCCAAGCGTGCACTTGAACCTGCGCGATCGCACGCACTTCGCGTGGGGCGGCTGGCTGGGCAAGAAACACGACCCCTTCGTGGGAGACAATGTCGGCAAGCTTTTCAACCTGCCCAGCGACGTGTCAGTCAATCGATTGGACAACCGCCGTGCATTGGCGAACTCCATTGAGCGCATCCGGCGCGGGCTGGACGTGAACGGTGACATCGAGGCACTGGACGCCTTCAGCCAGCAGGCTTACGACATGGTCACCGGCCAGCGCGCGCGCGAGGCGTTTGACATCACGCGCGAGCCGGAAAAGATTCGGGACCGCTATGGCTCGCACGAATGGGCNCAGAAAGCACTGNTGGCCCGGCGACTGGTGGAGNCCGGTGTTGCATTCGTGACCATCGANCTTTCCAACCACCGCAGCTCCGGCACATGGGACACACACGGCGACAAGTTTCCTCCCTACGGCGGCATCGTCAGCGGGCTCAAGCCATTACTGCCGGTGTTCGACCATTTGTACACGACGCTCCTCGCGGATCTTGGCGAGCGTGGATTGCTTGATGAGGTGCTTGTGATCGCCATGGGCGAGTTTGGCCGGTCGCCGCTGATGGGCACGCAGGGCAGCCCCGACGGCCGCAACCACTGGCCTTCGGTGATGAGCATGACCTTGGCAGGTGGCGGCTTTAAACATGGGCAAGTCATCGGCAGTTCCGACAAGGACGGTGGCCACCCGCACGACCGCCCCGTGACCCCAGGCGACCTTGCAGCCACTATCTACCACCACTTCGGTGTGCCGCTTGATGCCACCTATGAGGATCACCGCGGTCGCCCTCGCTACATCGTCGAGGAAGGCAAGCCCCTGCGCGAGTTGATTTGACTCCCGGCCAATTCGCCCCCCAGTATCCACCGGCATGGCCGAGCCGGTTATCGAGACCCAGCAATTTACCAAGGTGTTTGGCAGGCAAACGGCCTTGGATGCGGCCACGCTGACGGTTGGCCCTGGTGCCATTGGCCTGCTTGGTCCCAACGGCGCGGGTAAGACCACCTTCATCAAGTGCCTATTGCAGCTTATCCCACACACTCGCGGCAATGCGCGGCTGTTGGGCCGCGATGTTACGCGCGAGGGCCGCGAGACTCGTAAGCGCGTGGGTTATGCGCCCGAGCAGGACTGCCATATCCCCGGCATGGTCGGCTGCGAATACGTGACCTACTGCGCGCAGCTAAACGGCCTGCCGTTCGAGGATGCACGGCAGCGAGCCCACGAGATGCTAGATTTCGTGGGCATGGGCCAGGAGCGTTACCGGGCGGTGGACACGTATTCCACAGGTATGCGGCAGCGCGTGAAGTTGGCGCAGGCCATCGTGCATGACCCGGATCTTGTGTTTCTCGACGAGCCTACAAACGGGCTGGATCCCGCAGGCCGTGAGCAGATTCTTGAGCTGATCCACAACCTCTGGAAAGACCACGGCATGACCGTGATGCTCTCATCCCATCTGCTGCACGATGTGGACCGCATCTGCGACCAGATTATCATTATCGCGCGCGGCCGCGTGCTGGAGCATGACCAGCTGAGCAACCTAAAGGCGCGCAATACGAATGTCGCCGAAGTTGTGCTGGCGGCGGGGCAGACGGAGTTGTGTCGGTTGTTGACTGGCGAGGAAATGGCCGCGGAGGTACTCACCAACGGCCATGTGCGTGTGGAGGTGCCCGGTGGCGACGACATCACCCCCATCCTGCGTCTTATGCGCATGGCTGGCATCCGACCGCTGGAGATCATCCCCAGCCCCAATGCACTGGAGGAAATTTTTATGCGGGCTTTGTCCGAGAGCGATGACTCAAATTGAACAACGCTACCAGCATTGGCACGGCGACCACGAGGGCATCTGGCGCCGGCGCTGGGTGATCGCATCGGGCACGTTGCAGGGCTGCCTGCAGGTCAAGTGGCTCAAGAGACTTGTTGCCGGTTGTTGGATTGCTGCGTTGGGTCAGATGGTGTTGCTGTTCCTCTACAGCCAGCTTGTCGACAGCACCAGCGCGCTGGCCGAGTGGCTGGGCGCAGATGACCCCCGCTTTATGAGTATCGTACTGGGCCTTGAGGCGGCATTGAACAACAGCCCGGAGTTGACTGTCAGCGTGCCTTGGAATCTGGTATTCGGTTTCTATTCTTTGCTGCTTTTTTGGCCTACTATGCTCGTGCTCACCGTCGGCCTTACGCGCGTTATCTCCCGTGATCTTTCCAGCAACGCCATTGTGGTTTATGCCTCCAAGGCCGTTAGCCGCTGGGATTATTTCTTCGGAAAACTTGGCGCAGTAATCGCGCTAATGGCCATCACATGGCTGGGGCCGGTACTGCTAGCGTGGTTCGCGGGAAACATGCTGGCGCCTAGTTGGGAGTTCTTCTGGCTCACGCGCGACGCGCTGGTGCATTCGGCACTGTTCGTGCTGGTGGGTATGGCTTTTCTCGCCGCACTTACGATGGGCATTTCGGCCGTTTCTGAGAACGGCAAGGTAGTCACCTTTACATGGTTGGTGGTTTGGCTGCTTGGATGGGCGATGGAGGGCCCTGCGCAACATTCGAACAACCAGTGGCTGCGACATCTCAGTTTCCGCTATAACCTCGGCCGTATTCACACCGAGGTGTTTAATCCAGGGCAGGGCTACGGCTCGCTCAAGAACCTGCGCGACGACGGTGAAGGTAATCCCGCCTCGCTGGAGGAGTTGATGCGGGTGTTTATCTATATGCAGGACTCCGAACTGCGCCGTTCTCATCAGCGTGCTCGGCGCCAAGCCCGCAGCGAGAACCGTGAGGCCCGTCAGTTGCACCAGGATGAAATGGAGCGCATCCGCGAAATGGAGGAGGATCCACAGAAACAGGAACGAATGCTCAACGAGAAGCGACTGGAGTTTGAAGAATCCATCCAAGCCCGGCGCGATGCGATCGTGCTGGAACTGGAGAAGGATTTGCGCGCCCAGCGCCAACGCCGGTTTAACGGGGCCGTGCTGGGTCTCGGCCTCATGATGACCCTTGCTGGAGGCATCGTTTTCCAGCGGCTACGGCCGCAATAACCCGATGGAGAACATAGTTAAAGCTAACAAGTTGAGCCGGTGGTACGGCATCGTGATGGGGCTGAACAACATCAGCTTCACCATTCCCGCCGGTCTCACCGGACTTGTTGGCCCCAACGGCGCGGGCAAGAGCACACTCATCAAGATCATTACCGGCCAAATTCGACCCAGCTCCGGCGAGTTGCGGGTATTTGGAGAGCGCCCTTGGAACAACCCCCGTCTGCTCAATCAAGTCGGGTACTGCCCCGAGGATGATGCTTTGCCCGATGATCTTCAACCCCTGCAATGGCTAATCTCCCTCGGCCTCATCTCTGGCCTGCCGCGCCGCGAGGTCCAGCCGCAATGCGAAAACCTACTCAACCGCGTGAAGCTCGATCGCGTCCATTGGCAGAAGCGACTGGGCGAATATTCCAAGGGCATGCGCCAGCGCGTAAAGCTCGCCCAAGCCCTGTTGCACCAACCGCGTCTGCTTGTGCTCGACGAGCCCATGAACGGCCTCGATCCCATGGGGCGCCAAGAAATGCAGCAGATTCTAAAGAGCCTTGCTGCTCAAGGCACCAGCATCCTTATCTCCAGTCACATTCTGCCCGAGTTGGAAGCCCTCTGCCAAAACGTACTTATCTTAAATTGGGGCCGTGTGCTCGCCAGCGGTAGCCAAGCCGAACTACGCTCCCAGTTGCAGGGAGGCGCGGAACGGTTTCTTGTGCGCTGCAGTGACCCCGAGAAACTTGCTCGCGTGCTGTTCGATGCCGGTCTGCTGCGTGGCTTTCAGGTGGACGATCAGGATGGCGGACTGCGCTTGCGTCTACGCGACCCCGAGGCTTTCCATGACCGACTCCCCGCCCTGCTTGCCGAGCATGATCTCGCATTGCATGAGATGCGTAGTGAGGATCGATCCTTGCAGAACATCTTTGACCGCGTCACTCAGCCATGAACGCAAACCCCGCCACCCAATCCCCCGCTCGCGTCGATATGTTCGCCGCCTTTCGCGGGCTTTGGCGTCTACACTGGCAGCGCCAGCTCGCCTGGAAACGCCTCGCCGTTCAGTTTGGCCTCATGGGGTTCTTTATCTTCCTTTCTTGGCACGCCATCCCGAGTGCCGAGTTCCATTCCCCCAAAATGGCTCAGGATGTCTTTTTCGGCTGGGTCATCGGGTTCTACTTCCTCACCATTGTCCCGCTTACCTGCCTCAATGTCTGCGGCTCGATGGTCCGCGAGGAAGCCGCTGCCAACACCCTCTGCTTCTTTACCACCCGCCCGCTCAAGCGCTCCGAGATGTTCCTTCTTTTTTACCTTGGGAACGCCGCCTGGCTTCAGCTCCTCTTCGCCATTTTCACCGTGCTCCTGTTCGGAATCGGCTTCCTGCACGGCATTCCCGGCCTCATGAAATTGCTGCCACTCATGTTGGCCACACAGTTCCTCGCAATCATGGCCTGGAGCGCATTATGCGCCATGCTCGGCATGGCTCACCCACGTTACATTGTGGTGGGTATTTTATATGGTCTGCTTGTTGAGATAGGCATTGCCAACATCCCCACTAACATCCACAACTTGGCCCTTTCCCACCACATTCAGACGCTCCTGTCTACCCACAGCGAAGTAGAGTTGATGTTCAATTGGACCCCGGGCAGCATGCCCATAGCTTTGCTCTGTCTTGGCGCAGCCACAATGATCTTCCTGCTGTTGGGCGCTGCCTTGTTCACTTGGCGTGAACTGCTTCCAGCGCAGGCCGCACCGGAAAATTGACCTTGAAAATGAAAATCTATCACAATTCACGTTGAGGCAAGAGTCGGCAAGCGCTGCAGTTGCTGCGCGAAAACGGAATCGAGCCTGAGATTGTCGACTATTTAAAAACACCGCCCACTGCCGCGGCTGTGGGGGGTCTATTAAAGATGTTGAAGATTCCCGCACACGATCTGCTGCGCGTGAAGGAGGATGAATACAAGTCCGCCGGCCTTTCGCCAAACAGCACCGATACCCAAATCAAGAAGGCAATCGCTGCTAACCCCATCCTTCTCGAGCGCCCCATCGTGGTGAAGGGCAGCAAGGCATTGATCGCCCGACCACCTGAACTGGTCCTGTCACTTATCTAGCGGGATAACGTCGGTTTACGGCAGTTTCTTGCCTCGACAACTCCGTCCTGCCTGCGAACATTCGCGAAACCACTCTCACCATGCGTGCGAAATTTTTTCTTCCATTATTAATCGCCGCCACGCTTTCCCA
>PBPF01000001.1 GCA_002724615.1 Verrucomicrobiales bacterium
TTGGGGCCGGCCGCCATTCCCCCTCCCGCATTGTCGTCTGACCCCATGGGATGCGCCGCGCTATCCCGAGAAGCAGCGCCCAGTGGTAATCCGCCACCACGTCATCCAGAAAGCCGGGCAGATAACCAACGACAATCCCGTTGCGTGTCGCCGCCTCTACGTCAATCGCGTCGAAACCCACGCCCCAGCGCTGGATGATCTTCAGGTCTTTCGCCTCCTCCGCTCCCAGCACCTCCGCACAGAAGTCATCACTCCCCGCCACCACTGCATCAACCCCCGGCAGCTCGGATTTCAGTGACTCCACATTCAACGGGCAGGGCCGTCCCGTCGTCGAGACCTCACATCCCCCCTCCTCTAACATCCGGATGCCGTTGTCGCCGGAGGCCTTAAACGTAAACGCCGTATTGAGCACCTTCCAATTCATCGCAAAGGCGCGCAGTCTGCCCATCACCTTCCTGCCACGCAAGCCCAGTGTCAGCTACATCTATTTCTTGAACAAATCGTGGTCCGGCCAAGACTGCACCTTTGCGGCGGCTTCATGTAGGAGAGGATCTACCTGGCGGCCGGCGTGGCTGTTTTTGGGGGTGGCGCGGGTGTTGAAGAGGACTGCCCAGCATAGGCCATCGTGGCGCAGGACGAGCAGCGCGGCGGTGCCGTCCAGGCTGCCGGTGTGCCAACGATTGGATTTCTTCCCAACCGGACGCACGGACCAGCCGAGGCCATAATACACGGGCTTGGGCTTTCCGTTGGCGTCATGTCCAGCCGCGCCCGGTGGGGGCTCGGTCATTGCGGTAATGCTCGCGGGTTTCAGGATTTTGGATTCCTTGTAATGTTCAAGCGCTGAACCAAAACGGACGAGGTCTATGACCGATGCGATCCAGGCGCCGTGCGAATCCATGGCCTCAAAGTGCCATGCGCCGTACGGGCGTGGGACGCGTTGGCCAAAGTTTTCCGCCATCACGGACAGACTTGTCCGATTACCACGCGCGTAGTAGCGCACCTCATCCTTTGCCCGGCCAGCGGGCAGGGTGCGGCCGATTCTCATAGCGGTAACCCCGATCGGCTTCAGGATCTCCGCTTTTACATAGTCCTCATAGCTGCGGTCGGTGGCCTGCTCGATGACGCGACCGAGGATGTTGTAGCCCAAGTTGGAATAGGCGTAACGGGCGCCGGGATCAAAGTCCAACGGCCAGCCGCGCATGAAACGAATGACGTCGTTAGCATCAGCGGGCGGCGCTTTGCCCAGCGCGCGGGCAATGCGGACGGGTCGGAACATGGCATCCATTGATTGCGCCCGATCCCAGCCGCCACGGTGCTGCAGGAGATGCCGGATGGTGATCTTCTCCAAGCGGGGGTCCAGCTTTTGATCCTTGCGAACGAGTGGCTTGTGAGGGAGCCGCGCGAAAGCCGGTTCATCGAGCTTCAGCTTGCCTTGATCCACCAAGCGCAGGATCGCCACGGCAGTGATGGGCTTGGAGATGCTGGCGACTCGAAAGAGCGAATGCGGCTGGACGGGTTTTTTATTTTCGCGATTGGCCCAGCCAAAGCCACGGGCATAAAGCAGCCGGCCATCCTTCGCAACGGCAAGCGCGGCGCCGGGGATTTCGTTTTCCACAACGAACCGGCGCATGAGCTGATCGAACGGGCGAAGGGCAGGATGCGTTTTTCCGGTCTCGGGCAGAGCTGCGTTGAGAGTGTTAAAAGCGGACCAACCGAGAACGAGGATGAGCGTGGTCTGAAAAGTCATGGCTGAGGTGAACGTGAACCGAATTCCGCAGGCCGTCAATGGCCCGCCGACAACGCGTGCTTCCGGATTTGCGCTACAAGGAGGCGACGGCTTGTGGGAATTGGTCCTCGACGTTGCCTTTCAGGCGAAGAGTGACTTGTGGAAGACTGTCGTGGTCGGTCTCATCGCGATTTATTATTATATATGGAGCGCCGGCTTGAGCGGCGGCAAGGGGGATGAGATTGGCTGGACTGACGCTGAGGGTGGAGCCAAGGGCGAGGATGAGATCACAGAAACGAGCAGCGGCATCGGCGCGGGCGAGGTCTTCCTCGCGAAGGGATTGGCCGAAGCTAATGGTGGCGGGCTTGAGGTAACCGCCGCATTCGCAGCGGGGACTGCGACGTTCNCGCTTGAAGAGGTCGAAGCTNGGTTGNGGGGTTTCNCGGTGNCCGCAGGTTTGNCANTCNACNAGGGNNCCGGTGCCNTGNACCTCGACNAGCTTGTCNTCGCTGGTGCCGGCGGCGCGATGGAGGCCATCAACATTCTGGGTGACAACCATCTCGACTTTNCCGGCTTGCTCGAGCTGNACGATGGCGTGGTGGATGGAGTTGGGCTCGGCNTCGCGATGTTCCTCCCACAATTCCAGCTTGTAGTCCCAGTACTCGACGCGGGATTCCTCGTGNGCCATGAAGTCCTGATACATGACAGGCTGGCGGGTNGTCCAAATGCCACCGGCACCACGAAAGGCCGGGATACCACTGGGAGTGGAGATACCCGCGCCCGTGAAGACAAGAATGCGATTGGCGGCGCGCAGGTGCTCGGTGAGGGTTTGGGGCATGAGGGCAACTTAATGGATTGGGGAAAGTTTTGCAGTGGCTAAATGCNTGGACCGGAATAGACTTCCGATGTTTACAGGGCATGGAGGCCCGGTTTCTCGTCGAATGAGGAGCGGGCTGGCTGGCGGCCCGNAGGCATTTTTCGTTTTTTAACAACATACCGAATCAGACCTATGAAGACGACTACTCGCATTCTCTTGTCCGCAATGGTGCTTGGCCTNGGGGCTTCGGCCCGGGCTGGGGACATTGGGTTCATTGAAAAATTCTCGCTGGCGAAANATCGAAAGGAGGCGCTGAAGCTGCTGATCCCNGGGACNCGCGACTTTTATTATTACCACGCGCTGGACGCACAGCTGCGCGGGGACGGCGCGGGTGTCCGGGCTCAGTTAACGCCGTGGATCAAGCGTTACGGGCGCACGACGCGCGTGAAGGAAATTCAGGATCGGCAGGCGTTGCTGGACTACGGCGCGAACCCAGCGGCGACACTGGCGCACCTGCGGCGCGAGCTGNGGCTGTCGTTCACACACAGCCGGATCATCGAGGGACAAAAACCGAAGCACCCCACGGCTTTGGACCCGCAAGTAATCAGCTTTGACGCGTATCTGACACGGGCGTTCCGCACGGGCGACCTGTCGGGAGTGGAGACNCGCGGATTGGAGCGACTGGATCACTTCAACCTGAACGCGACGCGACTGCGGCACATGCTATCGCGACTGCACCGGCCGGACATCGCGGATTTGCCGCGACTGATCCAGAAGGATTTAAAGAACNAACACAGCCGCGGGTTTGGCTCGCACAAGATTCACCGGCAGTTAACGCATGCGCAGATGGACGAGCTGCTGCAGCTGGAGCCGGGGCTGATCCACAACTCCAACTTCATCAACACCTACCTGACCAAGCTGGCTCCCTCGAACGATCTGGACACGCGGTTCGACCTCGTGGANCGCGGCAAGCACCTCAACCGCATTCATCAGTTCACGCGGAGGCTGGCGGCGGCCCACAACTCGCTGAAGGCCAACGCGCTGTACAACCTGCTGCGGTTCCAGCGCAGNCAGGGNAACTACGATCGCGCGCTGTTCCTCGAGTATTTAAAACTGCCGCGGCCGGTGAGCTACATCAAGCCTGAGTACCGCACTGCGCTGCTCAAGCGCCCGGGCATCGCCGACGTGAACCTGAACGCCGACTTCCGCAACGTGACCGGCCTGCCGCCCATCGGGCCAGACGAGCGCATGGTGCGTGCGTTTTTCCTGCACTACTTCAAGGCCGACGCGGACTTCGACCAGTACCTGCCATTCGTGCGCGACACCTATCTCAAGCACGTCTTCGCCGAGGCCAAGCTGGTGAACGGCGTGGGCGACGCGGAGCGCTGGTATTCCATGCTCAGCAGCGGGCAGGTGAAATCCCTGCAGGAGCGCATCGACCTGGACTTCTCGCCGGCCAACAAGGTTTTTTATAAGCCGGTGGAGCCGGTGAAACTGCACGTGAACGTGAAGAACGTGAAGAAGCTGATCGTGCGNGTGTTCGAGATTAACACATTTAATTTTTACTCGCGCAACCTGCGNCCGGTGGACACGGCCATCAACCTCGACGGTCTGGCACCGACGCGCGAGCAAGTGTTCAACTACGACCTGCCACCCCTGCGCCGCATGGAGCGCGCGTTTGATTTCCCCGAGCTGAAAAAGCGCGGAGTGTACGTGGTGGAATTCATCGGCAATGGCCGCAGCAGCCGCGCGCTAATCACCAAAGGCGGCCTGCGTGTGCTGGAGGACGTCGGCCCGGCGGGGCATGAGTTCCGCGTGCTGGACGAGGAAAACCAACCCGCCCGCGACGCCACCCTGTGGCTGGCTGGCACCGAGTATAAGCGCGGCAAGGACGGCCTCATCGTCGTACCCTTCAGCAACCGGCCCGGCCGCCAGACGATNGTGCTGCGCCACGGCGGCTTCAGCGCGCTGGCCAATTTTTATCACCAAGGCGAAGCCTACACGCTGGACGCCGGCCTGTACGTGGACCGCGAGGCGCTGGTAAAAAGCGCGCGCGCCCAAGCCATCGTGCGGCCCGTGCTCCGCCTGAACGGCCAGCCCGTGTCGCTGAAGGTGCTGGAGGACGTCCGGCTCGTCATCCATTCCACCGACCACGAGGGCGTGCCCACGCAACTTGAGGTGCCCGTGCCGGAAATCAAGGACGGCGAGGCATACATCCACGAATTCTCCGTGCCTGACAAACTCGCGCGACTGTCGTTCACACTGAAAGCCCGCGTGGAAAACCTGTCCGCCGGTAACAAGCAAAACCTCGCTGACAGCCAGACGTTTGCGCTGAACCAAATCGACACCACGNTGAAGCTGGAGAACGTGCACCTCGCGCGCGTGGATGGCGACTACGTACTGGACATCCTCGGCAAGAACGGCGAGGTGAAGCCCGACCGCGCCGTGACCGTGAACCTCAAGCACGTGGACTTCACCGGCGCGCACAGCGTCAGCCTCAAGAGCGACCCCACCGGCCGCGTGCGCCTCGGAACACTGTCAGNCATCCAGTGGATCANCGTGNCCAGCGCTGANGGCGCGAGCTATCGCTGGGAGATTTCCGGCCGGCGTCATGGCCGCATCGCGCAGCCTTCCCTTATCCACGCCGCTGCCGGCGACGCCATCCAAGTGGCGCTGCCCGGCACATTGAACAACGCCCGCAAGGGCCGTAGCTACACGCTACTCGAGCGCCGCGGCGGCACCGTCGTTGCCGATCACGTCAAGGCCGGCAGCTTCCGCAACGGCTTCCTCGAGATNAGCGACCTCGCTGCCGGCGACTATGACCTTTACCTGAAGGAAACCGGCGAGAGCATTGCCCTGCGNATCACCAAAGGCGCCAAGCGCGACGGTCACGTGATGTCTGCCAACCGCATTCTCGAGACCCACCGCCTGCGCCCGTTACAAATCAGCGATGTGATGGTCGGCCAAGCCAACGCCGTCGTGAAACTGGAGAACATTACNCCTTTCACCCGCCTGCACGTAGTGGCCACGCGGTTTGAACCNCGCTTTCCCGCCTACGCCTCGCTGGACATTGGTGGTGTGCCCACTCCTGGCTCCCAACGCCTGGCCCTGCCGCGCTCCTTCTATGTGCAGGAGCGCGACATCGGCGAGGAGTACCGCTACATCCTCGACCGCAAGTATGCCAAAAAATACCCNGGCAACATGCTCACCCGCCCCGGCCTGCTGCTCAACCCGTGGGCCATCCGCGACACCGACACCGGCGTACAGGATGCTGCCAAGGGGGGTGAATACGAACGCGCGATGGAGGCTTTGGAGAAGGCNGGGGCCAGTGCCATTTACCGGCAGCCGGTAGAAGCCCCCGGCGCGTCTGTCACCGACTACGCCTCGCTTGACTTCCTGCGCCACAACGCCGTGCTGCTCGCCAACCTCAAGCCCGACAAGGACGGCATGGTGCAGGTGGGCCTCGACAAGCTCACNGGCCAGCAACAGGTGCTGCTCATTGCCGTTGATCCTCTCAATACCGTCACGCTGCCCGTGCCGTTGAAGGCCACAGAGCTTGCCCGGCGCGAGAACCGCATGGTGCAAAGCCTCGACATTGCCAANGCNCACGCCGAGAAGAANCTCTTCACGGTTTTAAAGAAGGGCGGCAAGCTCGACATCAGCGACATCACCACCAGCGAGGTAAAACTCTATGACTCGCTGCAGAAGNCCTACCTGCTAATGGTCACGCTGAGCAAGAACCCCACGCTCACCGAGTTTGCCTTTGTGCTCGAGTGGCCCAAGCTCAAGGTCGCCGAGAAGCGCGAGAAGTATTCCAAGTACGCCTGCCACGAGCTGAACTTTTTCATCTATCACAAGGACCCCGAGTTTTTCAACGAGGTGGTAAAGCCCTACATCGCCAACAAGAAGGACAAGACCTTCATGGACGAGTGGCTGCTGGGCGCAAACCTGGAGAAGTACCTTGAGCCGTTCGCGTTCTCACAGCTGAACGACGTGGAAAAAATCCTGTTGGCCCGGCGCGGCCCTGCCGAGCTGGCCAAGATGCGCCGCTACATTCAGGACAAGCGCGACCTTATCGCGCCGAACCCGGAGCAATTCAACCGATTGTTTAACACCGCGATCAAGAGTTCCGCGCTGGACGCCAACGGCGACAAGCTGGGCATCAAGAAAGACAAAGACAACGCGATGCTGCACTTTCGCGACCAACTCTCCGCAGTCACCGGCAAGAGACAAGGACAAGCTGCAGGAGGCGGTTTAGCCATGCCTGGCANTNGANCGGCAATTGGCAACGCCCTCATGCCGCGTCCAACCTCANCCGCCGCGCCAACAGTTGCAGCGCAAGCAGCGGAGCAGAAAGCCGGCGAAGCCGCTAAGGAACTGAATGCTTTAAAAGCCGAATTGAATGATCGACGAAAGAATCGCGCGCGGCAGGAAGCAAANCAATCCCTCGANCAATTACGCGAGCTCGACAANGCTGCAGAAGAATACGCGCAGAATTTCGATGCCAAGAACGGCTTTTTTGACGGCCAAATGGCACGCNGGNAGGCGACCCGCCAATACTTCCGCAAGCTGCCCNCCACCAAGGAATGGGCGGAGAACAACTATTACAAGCTCACCATCNAACAACAGAATGCGGGCCTTATCACAGTCAATCCTTTCTGGAATGATTACGCCGCCAGCAACGCCGGTCAGCCGTTCTTCAGCGGCAACTTCTTCTATGCCACCGGCAATTTCGCCGAGATGATGCTCGCGCTGTCCGTGCTGGATTTGCCATTCGAGGAGCCCAAGCACATCGCCAAGACACAAGATCGTTCCTTCCAGTTGACAGCCGGCGACGCGCTTGTCGTTTGCCACCAGGAAATCCTGCCCAGCGAGCCCGGCAANAAAGGCCCGAAGATTCTCCTTAGCCAAAACTATTTCCGCGCCGACTCGCGCTATCGCCACGTCGGCAACGAGCGCCTCGACAATTTTGTCGACGACGAGTTTTTAAAGCAGATCGCCTATGGCTGTCAGGTGGTCATCACCAACCCCACCAGCTCGCCGCAGAAGTTCCGCCTACTCGTGCAGGTGCCCGAGGGCGCCATCCCGCTGAAGAACGGCTTTTACTCCAAGGGCCGTCCCATCCAACTGCAGCCCTATTCCACCACCACGTTTGACTACTACTTCTACTTCCCCGAGCCCGGCAAGTTCGCCATCTACCCCGTGCAGGTCGCCAACCCCGGCGGNCACGTNGCCGCCGCCGAGGATTTCTCCTTCGACGTCGTCAACGAACTCAGCCGCAAGGACAAGACTTCCTGGGCTTGGATCAGCCAGAACGGCACCGAGAAGGATGTGTTGCAGTACCTGCGCGGCCACAACCTTAACCGCCTTGACCTCAACCTCATCGCCTTNCGCCTGCGCCATCAAGCCGAAGGCGGTGGCGGGCGCGACTTTTACAACCGCGTCATGGCCCTCCTCGAGGATCGCTACACCTACCAGCCAACCCTCTGGGCCTACGCCATTTATCATNGCGACGACGCCCGCATCCGCGACTACCTTGAGCGATCCCCCATGGCCGGCCGCGTCGGCTTCCATTTCCAGAGCGAGCTGCTCAGCGTCAATCCAGTCCAGCGCAAATGGTATCAGCACCTCGAGTACAAGCCCCTCGTCAACGCCCGCGCCCATCAGCTCGGCCAAACCCGNAAGATTCTCAANAGCGCCTTCTTCCANCAATACCACCGCTTGCTNGAAGTNTTAAAATACCACCAGGACATCCCCAATNAGGANCTCCTAGGCGTCACCTATTACCTCCTNCTGCAGGNNCGCATTGAGGAAGCACTNNCCTTCTACAACCGCGTCTCCGCCGATCAGGTTACCGAAAAGCTACAGTACGACCTCCTCGGCACCTACCTCGCCTTCTACCAAGGCGACCTCGCCAACGCGCGCAAGCTCGTCAACAAAAACGCCGGTCACCCCGTCGACAAGTGGCGCCACCTCTTCGCCTCCGCCGAGAGCCAACTCGACGAGATTGCCGGCAAGGAAGGCGTGCTCGTCGACGACGACAACCGCGAACAAAAACAAGACCAGCTCGCCTCCACCCAGGCCAGCTACGAGTTCAAGGTCGAGGACCGCCAAGTCCAGNTCAGNTACCAGAACCTCGACCACGTCACCGTCAACTACTACCCCATGGACGTCGAGCTGCTCTTCAGCCGCAAACCCTTNATGAANGACGACACCGAGCACTTCACCTACATCGTCCCCAACACCGTCGAGACCATTGAGCTGCCCGCCAAGAAAACCGCGCACACCTTTGCCATCCCCAAGCAATTCCACAGCAGCAACGTCATGGTCGAGATCGTCGCCAACGGCCAGCGCAAAAGTCAGGCCTACTACGCCAACACCCTGGCCGTGCAGATGATCGAAAACTACGGCCAAGTCCGTGTCACCGACCAAGCCAANGGCAAGGCCCTGCCGAAAACCTATGTGAAGGTCTATGGCAAACTCGCCAACGGCCAGGTCCGTTTCTACAAGGACGGCTACACCGACCTCCGCGGCCGCTTCGACTACGTCAGCCTCAACACCGGCGANCTCGACAACGTCCAGCAATTCGCCATCCTCATCCTCAACGAGAAAAACGGAGCCATCATCCGCGAAGNCCGCCCGCCCAAACAGTAGGCCATTCGCACGAATTCCAAGCTCACCTGTGTGAACAGGCTCGGAGGGCGGAATTGCTCGTTGNATAGGNTTTACCATGAAGCGACGCGCGCGTGCCAAGGATGACAAGCCAAACAATTGGCAGTATCTCCGGGCCGCGATGGGGATGTTTGTGCTGTTTTACGTCGGCACCACCATTCTGCTGGTCTTCTTAGCCCTGCTCCTGANGGCCANGGGCCTCGCGACCGCCAGCGATGAGGTTGCCGACTTCTATGACCGCTGGTGGTTGCACAGGCCGCAGTGGTTATTNCTCATCTGGTGTATCCTCGTCATCCTCTGGCTCAATCTTCGCCATCGCGCAAAACCCGCGCAGGCGNAAGATGACCAGTAANCACAANACCAGCGCCAACTGAATTGCAATTCGTTTTCAAACGACTACCATAAACCCATGAACCCATCCTCAGCACTNTTCACGGCTTTGATTGCCTTCGTGCTATTGGGATGNACCCAAGCGCCTTCCTTGGCCGGTGCCGCAGAAACCAGCAAACCTGCGACCCTTGGCCTAGCCAGAATCATCGCCACTGCCGACAAGATGCTCCTCTTCGAGGGCCTGCCACACCAAGGATTCGAGGCCAAGTTGTTGGCCGAAGAACGCAAAAACAAGCCCACGGTGGACTTGCACAAATTTCCTTTTTACAAGCAGACCCTCCCCATGAAACCAGCCGACCGACGGCAACTGGAGGCCATCCTCGGNAACCCGAAAACCTTNAAGCCATTCTCCGGCGAGAAAAAATGCGGCGGCTTCCATCCCGATTACGCCGTCGAGTGGCAGCGGGGCAAGGATCGCTACCACGTGCTCCTNTGCTTCGGNTGCAAGGAGGCAAAGCTCGTCGATCCCAATGGCCAGCACCGGAAAGACCTTGAACGNGCTGCCTTCAACCAATTGAAGGCACTGTTAAAGAANTATNGCAAAAACCGCCCGACAAAGAATTTTGGCGCAGTACCGCACCCTCCAGCACAACACCCCGTCTATTTAAAAACCACCGGCAATNTAACTTTTCGCAATGCACGACAGGGNTCGAANAAAAAAGCNCAAACACGGCTTGCCCGCCAAGCCTCCGTAGACCCTCTCGCCCAGTGGGGCCAATGGCGCGGCCCNCTTTCCTCNGGNGCCGCCCCCAAGGCTAAACCTCCCATCAAGTGGGNTGCNNAGACCAACATCCGATGGAAACAGCCTATCCCCGGCCTAGGTCATTCTACACCCATCGTCTGGGGTGACCTTGTTTACCTGACCACCGCCGAGCCCTTTGGCGATGAGATGAAAGTACCCAAGCAACCCCCCGGAGCCCACAACAACATCGATCCCAAGCGCCGTATGCGTTTCAAGGTACTTGCGCTCCACCGCAGCACTGGCAAGATCAAGTGGGAAAACACGGTTCATCAGGCTCAACCCCATCAGAGCACACACGAATCAGGCACTTGGGCGAGTAATTCCCCCGTCACTGATGGCCGCGTCGTCATTGCCTCCTTCGGTTCAANCGGCATCTTTGGCNTCGATGCCAAGACNGGAAAANCCATCTGGAAAAGTGATCTCGGAAAAATGCAGGTCAAACATGGTCACGGCGAAGGAGCATCTCCAGNTATATTTGGCATTAACGTTATCGTTAACTGGGATCATGAAGGTGNTTCTTTTGTGGTAAACTTNGATAAAACTACCGGAAAAGAGATTTGGCGAAAAGAACGAGACGAGCCTACCAGTTGGGCCACTCCTCTGATTTATGTTCACGATGGTAAACCACAGGTGATTATCAGTGCCACAAATGCCATTCGCTCGTACGACCTCAAGACCGGCAAAGTTATCTGGTCATGCGAAGGCATGCCCAACAATGTCGTCGCCTCGCCCGTCGCTGCTGATGGGATTCTCATAGCCGGCGCCAGTTATGTCCGCCGCAATATGCTCGCGATCAATCTAAAAACCGCCAATGGCAACCTCACTGACACGGACAGCATCCTCTGGAGGCGGCGGACAGGCACGCCGTATGTCCCCTCGCCACTACTACATGACGGTCTGCTGTATTTTTTCCACCACTACCAAAATGTTCTCTCCATAGTCGATGCCAAGACCGGGCGTGATCATGGCCCNTATCGCCTACCCTTGCGCAGCCTTTACGCCTCGCCGGTCACTGCCGCANGTCACGTCTATTTCACCGACTTGAGTGGAACCACCCTNGTCGTCACCAAAGGTTTAAAGCCTGAGTTTAAGGCACGCAACGAACTCAACGAACCCATCGCCGCCTCGCCCGCGATTGCTGGCAACGAAATCTACTTGCGCGGCCGCCAAAACCTTTATTGTATCGCGAAGGACAACCAATGAAATTGATCTTAGTGTTTCTTTTGCTCCTACCCAGCCTGCACGCGAAAGAGATACGCATGCAGAAAAGCTGGCGGGGCATTATCGTTCTCCCTCAATTTCCATTGGGCAAACGGCCCGCGCAAAAACCCTCGCCATTGTTGGTAGTCAACGATGCCAAGGCATACGCAAAATTCTTGGATCGAATTCCAAAGAAACAAATCTCCCGCACTCGCCCCGCACCGCCCAACACGGATCCGCTGCTCAAGCGGCCACCCATTGATTTTGGTAAACACACGTTGCTGGTCATCACACGGCCCTCAATGACGCGACCGGTGTTCAAGAAAGTTGAAGAGACCAAATCGAGGCTGAAGATTACTATAATCTACCCACGCGAACAAATCTCTGCCCGGCCCATCCACATCGGTACCTACACCGCCGTGCTTGTTCCCAAGGTAAACAAGCCACCGCAGTTGCACATTGATTCCGGTGTTCGTCCGAACCAAAAGAGATCCCAGCCTTAGCTAACGGNCTGTTAGTTCAGAAGCCTCAGCGCAATTTGTGGCATGAGGTTGGCCTGTGCCAACATGGCAGTAGCTGTTTGCATTAGAATTTGCAAACGTGCGTAATTGGAGGACTCTGCGGCGACATCCACGTCTGTAATACGACTCTTGGCGGCGCTTAGTGTCTCACTGTGGCCGGCTAGCTGACTGCTCACGTTTTGCAGGCGAGAAATATTACTGTTCACAAAAGCGCGTGTGGCGGTCACGTGGTCGATTAGGTTGGTAACGCTAGTGACGTAGGTGGAGGCGTTGGCAGCAGTAAGGGTGGCATTGACAGTGTTGGCGTCCGTAGTGGTGTCTATTGCGTTGGTCACGTAAAACAAGTCTGCGGCCTTGATCTGATACGAGCTGGCGTCGGCNGAATTGGTTACGGAAAGACCACCACCATAGGTATTCACGTAAGTCACCACGTCGTTGTACATCTTCTTGTACTCGGCTTGCAGTGCAGTGGTTAACGTGTTGCTCGTGGCGACGTTGGCTCCAGCGTTGACTGATTGTGCATGCGTATTGAGTCCAGACCAGGTTTTCCCGGTCACGCCCGACCAATATGTGTAAGTCGTCGACCATACCGTGCCATCGTAATCAGTCTCCGTAGTACTGCTTTCGGTATACTGCTTCATCTCCGTGGCCATGTCGGCGATGGCATCGCGCATACTGGTCAAGTGGTCGTAATTACCGCCGGACGCATTGGTGGGAGCTGCTACCCAAGTGGTGTAGGCACTATTCAGGGCGGTCAATTGCGTGGAGATTCGCGCATCCGCTGTGCCGGCCGTCGCCCCGTCACTATCAAGNTCCTTGTCCGCCAGCACAATGCCGCCGAACATGCTCTGGGTGTTGTACTTCTTCGCCGCTGCAGTGGTGATCACACCCTTNAACTCAACGAATTCTTTATCGTAATCAGTGATCTCGGATGAAGTCTTGGTAGAGTCGGTGGCCAACGTGGCGAGCTCGCTCATGCGCTGCAAGGCATCGTCGATCTCCTTCAGGTAACTATCCTGTGTTTGACTGAAAGAAATGGCGTTGGCCACATTCTGATTGGCCGCAGCCAANCGCTTGATCTCGGCATAAAACTTGGCGCCTAGCGCTTGACCTCCAGGATCCACTTCGGGCGACACCAGCCGGGTACCGGACGACAGCTTCGCCAGCGACAACGTAGCGGCACTCGTCGCCTCGGCTAGGTCCCTGGAAATTTGCAGGGCCGGAATATTCGAGCGGATGACCATGACGCCGCATCAACCCGGCACGGTTGATGCCAACATCCCGGTCATGGATCAGAAGTGGCGACACGGATCGGGTGCGGAATCCAAAACGCGGACGCCCATCTGCCAACGGGATAAGCGGACGATATTAAAACACCCTCCTTTTGCAAGCGGAAAATGGAATGCCCGATTACTTTAACCCCCGCCCATCATCTTTGACATCGGGCCACCGCCCATGCGAGCCATCATCTTTTGAAGTTTGCCCATTTTCTTCATCATCTTCTGCATCTCGTAGAATTTGTTGAGCATGGTGTTGACCTCTNCCACGCTCACGCCGCTGCCACGGGCCACTCGCTTGCGACGGCTCGCATTTAGGACATTGGGGTTCCGTCGCTCGCCAAGCGTCATGCCGCAGATGATGGCCTCCATCCGGCTCAACTCCTTTTTCCCCTTCTCCATGTCGGCGTTTTTCATCATCTGGTCACCGCCAGGCAACATGCCCATGACATTCTCCAGCGGCCCGAGCTTTTTCATCGCCTTCATCTGCTCCAGAAAATCCTCCAGCGTGAAGGTGCCCTTGCGCATCTTCTCCTCCATCGCTCGGGCCTCGTCCTCCTCAATCGTTTCGGCGGCCTTCTCCACGAGGCTCACCACATCGCCCATTCCCAAGATGCGACCAGCCATTCGCTCGGGATGGAACGGTTCAAACTCATCCAATTTTTCCCCCACACCTACGAACTTGATCGGCCGGCCCGTGACACTTTTCATGGACAACGCCGCACCACCTCGCGCATCGCCGTCGAGCTTGGTCAGGATTGAGCCGGTAATACCCAGTGCCTCGTCAAAGTGAGTCGCCACACTCACTGCCTCCTGACCAGTGGCGGCGTCAAGCACCAGCAAGATTTCCTGCGGCTTCACCAAGTCGCGTAAACGCACCAACTCCTGCACTAATTCCTCATCCACCTGCAGCCGACCGGCCGTGTCGAAGATGAGTGTGTTGAGGTTCTGCGCGCGCGCTTCATCCAACGCACCACGCGCTATTTTCAGGACATCCTTTTCCTCCTTGCGCACGAACACTGGCACCTCCACCTGCGTCCCCAGTGTCGCCAGTTGATCCATCGCTGCCGGCCGGTAAACATCCGCCGCAACCAGCAAGGGTGTCCGTCCCTGCTTTTTCAGAAGTTTAGCTAGTTTACCCGCACTGGTCGTTTTGCCCGCTCCATGTAGGCCGCAAAGCATCAGGCAACTCGGATTTCCGCCCACCTCAAGGCGAGCATTGGCAGATCCAAGCAGTGTCACCAGTTCATCGTGAATAATCTTGATAACCTGCTGCCCGGGCGTAATGGACTTGATGACCTCCTCCCCCAGTGCCTTTTCCTTCACACGCCCCAGAAACTCCTTGGCCACCTTGAAATTGACATCTGCCTCCAACAACGCCAGTCGCACCTCACGGAGTGCCTCGCCAACGTTGTCCTCGGAAATCTTCCCCAAACCCCGCAGGTTGCGAAAGGCCGACTGTAGTTTTTCCGAAAGGGAGTCAAACATGGGCAGCCATGATGCGGCGTCACCGCAAGTTTGACAAGTGCGCGTGCCTGTGGCCAAATCCGCCCTCCCCGGATGGTAGGATACCGAAGTGGTCAAACGGGGCGGGCTGTAAACCCGCTGGCTTAGCCTTCACAGGTTCGAATCCTGTTCCTACCACCATTTTTTCAAGGAAAAATGAAGGTTCTGGTGATTCATCACACTTTCCGCACAAAAAACCGGTGAAATTTCCCTACACAGTCAGAGAAGGGAAACTGACAGGAAAAGTGTACGGAAAGACAGCCGCCAACCCCTACTATCGCGCCACCGTTTCGGTTGGTGGCAAGCGAAAAACCAAATCCACGAAACGGTTTGGCGAAGCGCGCGACTGGGTGAAGGCCACACTCAAGCTCATCGCCAAAGGGCGCACCGACCAACCCACTCAACGCGAGATTCACGATCTCAGAATCGCTCAATCGGCGTTGCAGGGTTTTGGCGTTGGATTGGTGGATGCCGTGAACGAATATTGCCGAGCCAAGAAGCTCATCCCCGTCGATGACCTGCACGAGGCGGAGAAGGCTTGGGCGGCTGTCCACGCCAACGTTACCCGTGTCCCCTTCAAGAATGCGGCGGCGAAATACATCCGCGAACGAAAATCCAAAGTCTCTCAAAAGCTGGCTCACGAGGACGAACTTCGAATGAACCGCTTCACCGAGGCATTCGGCATCGACGTCTGCGACATGTCCAAGGCTGCCATTGACGCTTTCTTCGAGGATTTGGAGAGCCTCGCCCCAAGGACACGCAACCACTTTCGCCAAACGCTCAGTCATTTTCTGAAGTGGTGTGTAAAAAAAGACCTGTTGGCGCAGGCACACCGACTTAACGAAGTGCTCGAAAAAGAGCCCGTCGACCCGACTGAGCCAGACATCATCAGCCCGCAGCAATTCAAGGCTCTGCTAGACTCGTGCCCCCCCGATCTACTGCCTGCAATCGCCATCTGGGGATTTGCCGGTGTTCGCCGCGCGGAAATCCTCCGTTTAAGCTGGGATGACATTTGGCGGATCAAGGGCGACGATGACGCGCCTTGTGGCCAAATTGAGATTCCGATTAGGACCGCCAAAAAACGTGCGCGCCGCCTGATCCCAATCCAACCCGCTTTAGCCGAGTGGTTGGCCCCATACCGTCAATCGACCGGCCCTGTATGGTCGGGCTCCGAAAACCAATTCCACCACGCATTCGATAAGTTGATGACCGTGACCAACAATTTATCCGGACAAAACCTGTTGCGCCACAGCTTCGCCAGCTACCGACTAGCGCAAACTCAAAACGAGAATCAGGTTGCCCTCGAAACCGGCCACGCCCCCGCCATTCTCTTCAACAACTATCGCAAAGTGGTCACGGCCAATGCCGCCAAGCGATGGTTTTCCGTCACCCCCGATGAACCAACCAACATCATTGCTGCCGATGTCGGATGACGCCCAACCAGATCAAGGCCCGAATGCCATAGAGCGATTGGAGGCAATCCTGAGCGCAGTGGAGTTGTTTGAAGATGTCCACGATAGGCAGCCTCCTGATTGGTTTGAAGGAAAACTAGACGAATGGTGGTGGCGAGTGGCTGTATTCCGGTTTTCGAGTTTGATGGCAATTAATACAGGCCAAAATGAGCAGTTTATGCAAACGGTTCATGACACCGAAAACCTAAATCTATTTGAACTGCATTTTGCCGCCTACGAAACAGAATTGCACCGATGGGCACATGAGGACGTTCCGCAAGTGATTGTTGATTGGGCGAATCACGTTGATGCTTTTCAGGATCCGGTGATGAACAGGCGACGCCGTTTCGAATATCTATTGATCCGAAAGCAATTCATCGACTGGTGGTTAATTTGCACCAAACTCAAGCCGAGTGAGCTGAAATTGGAAGTAAACGCCCGTCGCTTTGAAGGTACTATTCCCTTTCTTCAAATCGCTTCCACCGAGGTCGGAGACTCAGAGTTGTTCAAGGAACTCATCTTGGCACGCCAGCAGGGGCGCGGGCGCCAGAGTGCGTTTTCAGCCGCGCATTTTCTGCGATGTTATTGGATGAGTTGGGGTTTGTGGGAACTTTCACATTCAGAGCGAGCAGCCGTTGTAAATCGTCGATCCGGAATACCTCCGTTCCATACATCGACATTGCGCAAAGCAGCCCAAAAAATGGGATTCCCCCAAGAAAAAGGGGGGGAATAATCTCCGGCGTTTTTCCATAGCCTTTTCCAAGCACTCCCGTGGTCTATTCATGCAGCGGAAGGAACCGCGCTGCATTATGAAAACCGATACAAGTACCTCGACCAGCGCCCAACCGGCTAAACAGCCTTCGGGTCTCCTCACCAAACAGCAAGTCGCCGACGCCCTGCACGTCACCGAGCGGACGATCAGCAAATGGCAAAGTCGCGGCTGGCTTCAATTCATTGCTGTAGGCGGACGAAGGCTTTACCCGTGGCCTGAGTGCCGCGACGCACTCATTCGCGATTTCGGCCAAAACATTCGGTGATATGAAATCCGAATTCCCCGAATCACAGCATTCGTGCTGGAGCCGC
>PBPF01000018.1 GCA_002724615.1 Verrucomicrobiales bacterium
GAGCGTTGGATCGTGCTCTGGAGTTTTTCGAGAGGCTAAATCCACAAGCCAAGGCAGGCACGATCAGTGAACTGATGGAACTGGTGGACTTGTTTGCGGAAGAGACAGCGGACACAGGGACGCTCGAGGGCTGCTGGATTGAGATAGAAGGGCAGGGGAGGGGCGAGGTGATTTTCCCCAAACTGGACGAAAACGGCAAGCCGGAGTCGTACGAGAAGGTCATCGTACGAATGGAGGACGGCAGTGAGTTAGAGCATAAAAAAGAGGGGCTTAAGTTTGCATTTGTTTGCCTGGGCGGAGGCGAGTATGGACTGGATGCGGAGACGGGCCAGCCGCGGTGCACAGTGCCGGGGCATACACTGGGGGTGCGCTAGGCGAGAATTTCGTTGGGTCTGCGGCCGTTTTGGCGAAGGGCGCGCAGGCTGAGGGCCTTATGCCGCTTGGCGAGGCGTTCGCCATTTTCATCTGTGATTAGGGGGCAGTGGTAGAATTGGGGAGGCTCCAAGTTCAATGCGCGGTAGAGGAGTAATTGGCGCGCGGTGGAGAGCAGCAGATCTTCCCCACGCACAACCTCCGTGATTTCCATTTCGGCATCGTCCACCACCACGGCGAGTTGATAGGCGGGTATGCCATTTTTTTGCCAGACTGGAAAATCCCCAAAGTCAGTGCCGGCTTTGTAGTGCCGGACGCCTTGTGCGTTGTCGGTAAACTCGATCACTTCACCTTGAGGGACGCGGAAACGCCAGTTGATCTTGGTTGAATCTTGTGAAAAGAGAGTTGAGGTGTTCTTTTCCCGACAAGTGCCTGGGTAAATGGGGTCACCATCTTCGGCGTGGGGAGCGGTTGCGGCTTCGCGGATGTCGCGCCGGGAGCAGTCGCAAGGGAAAAGATGGCCGCCGGCGCAGAGTTTTTCGAAGGCATCTTGGTAAAGTGGCAGTCGGGATGACTGTTGGACCAGATCCCCATCCCAACTGATGCCAAGCCACTGGAGATCCTTCATGGCGGCATTTGTGAAATCTTGCTTGCAGCGATCAGGATCAAGATCCTCATTGCGGTAAAAGAGGGTGCCATTTTGTTCGCGCGCGCGTTGATGGGCGGTCCAGAAGGTCTTGGCGTGACCGAGGTGAAGCAGACCGGAGGGGGTTGGGGCAATACGACCGCGGTACATGTCAATCGAGCAGGCGGCGGGTGATGCCGTCGTAGGCGTCAATGCGTCGGTCACGTAGGAATGGCCAGTGGGTGCGTGCCTCTTGGACTTGGCTTAGATCCAGCTCAACAAGCAGGGTTTCCTCCGTGTCCGTGGCTGCCTCTCCGAGGATTTCCCCGGATGGAGCGACGGCAAAACTGCGGCCCCAAAACTCAATGCCATCACCGCCCGCCGGCGCTTCATGGCCGGTGCGGTTTACAGCAGCAACAAAACAGCCGTTGGCAATGGCGTGGCTTTGCTGGATGGTGCGCCATGCGGCGTGCTGGGACTCACCCTCGGCGGCCTTCTCGGCTGGATGCCAGCCGATGGCAGTGGGATAAAGCAGTATTTCCGCACCCGCCAAGGCGGTGAGGCGCGCAGCCTCAGGATACCATTGATCCCAACAAATCAATGTACCGATGCGTCCATGTGCCGTATCCCAAGCGCGAAAGCCGGTGTCGCCGGGTGTGAAATAGAATTTTTCGTAGTAGAGCGGATCATCGGGGATGTGCATTTTGCGATAAACGCCCAGTAATTTGCCATCGGCATCAATGATCGCAGCGCTATTGTGAAATACACCTGCTGCTCGCCGCTCGAAAATGGATACCACCAAGACCACACCATGTTTGCCAGCCAGCGACTGGAATGCCTCGGTGGTCGGTCCGGGAATGGTCTCGGCTAGGTCGAAATTCGCGTGGTCCTCGCTTTGACAAAAATACTCCGTTGCAAACAACTCCTGCGTGCAGATGATCTGTGCGCCGTCCCGTGCAGCCTTCTCGGTGGCCTTAAGTGTGCGCTGGAGATTGGCTTCTCCGGAGCGTTGCTGGAGCAAGGCGAGCATCACGTGCTGTGGTTGGGAAGGTGTCACGGTGGGGCATGGTGTGCGCCGTCAGTGCCGTGTCAAGCTTGTGCTGTTGGAATTCTGTGAATTTCTTCTTATTCACAATGCTCCATTTAACCTTGCGCCTGTCGTGCCTCGCGCGGTTAATAACGCGCAGTCGCGAGACACGAATTAATCGCAAACAAACTAGAGAACAATGGCAAAACTATCGAAGACAGCAATCACCAATGAAGTCGCGGAAGGCGCGGGTATCTCGAAGGCGCAGGCCAAGGCGGCGCTTGAGACACTGGCCGGCTTGGCGTATAATAATGCCAAGGATGGCTTCACTATTCCCGGCATTGGCAAGGTGTCCGTGCGGCAAACCGCAGCCCGCAAGATGATAATGCGCTTTGGCCCCAAGGCAGGAGAGGAAATTGACGTGCCGGCAAAGACCAAACTGAAGTTCACCTTCCTTAAGGCGGCAAAGGAAGAGATTCTCGGCTAAGGCAAAATGAATTCCAACAAGGCGTCCCGCTAGGGGCGCCTTTTTTTTTAGGCGGTTTTAGAATAGAATTGGCGCATGAAGATAGGCGTGGTTGGCAGCGGGGCGTTGGGTTGCTTTTACGGCGGTCGCCTGTGTCGTACCGGACATGATGTTCACCTGCTCCTTCGTGGCAGCTATGAGGCTGTGGCCAAGAACGGCCTGCGCATCCAAGGCCCCGAGGGCGACCTACTGGTTCATCCCCATGCTCACAATGACCCTGAAGATGTTGGTGAATGCGACCTTGTCATGGTTTGCCTCAAGACCACTGCCAACCATCAGTTCACATCCCTTATTCCTCCACTGCTCAACAAAGACACCGCCATTCTTTGCCTTCAAAACGGCCTAGGAAATTGCGAGGAGTTGGCCGGGTCATTCGGGGCCCAGCGCATTATTGGTGGACTGTGCTTCGTTTGCCTTAACCGCACCGAGCCCGCCGTTGTTCATCACATTGCCTTTGGAAAGGTTGTCATGGGCAATTTCGGCAGGCCCGCCGGCAAACGCATTCGCGCTATCGCCGAAACCTTCAAGGAAGCTCGCATTCCTTGTGAAGTTTCCGACAACCTAGAGCAGAGCCAGTGGGAAAAACTCGTTTGGAACATTCCTTTCAATGGACTTGGTGTCGCCGCGACAGCCGGCCTTAAAGCCTTGGAAGGCGGGGAAATACCCAAGGATCTAAATCCCGTCAAACCCACCAATCAATTGCTCAACGAGCCCGACTGGGAGGAATGGGTCCGTGGCTTGATGGCCGAGATCATTACCGTCGCTAATGCAAAGGGGCTGGAGGTGGAATCCGGCCTCGCCGATCAAATGATCAACTATACCCGCGACATGGCCGAATACCGCGCCTCCACCCTCATTGACTTTGAGCGCGGCCAGTCACTGGAAATGGAAAGTATGTTCCTTGAGCCTTATCGCCAAGCACAGGCAACCGGCACAAAAACCCCGCGACTTGAAGCGCTGTGCAACATCTTGAATAAGCTGAATATTGACAAATGCGTGTAAACCATTACTCAACCGCCCCATGAACGTCCGCGTCCGCTTTGCCCCCAGTCCCACCGGCCACCTGCATATTGGTGGCGCGCGCACGGCGTTGTTTAATTGGCTGTACGCGCGTCATACGGGCGGGCAATTCGTGCTCCGTATTGAAGACACGGACGCGGAACGCAACACGCCCGAGGCTATCGAGGCACTGATTACCGGCCTGCGTTGGCTGGGGTTGGATTGGGATGAGGGTCCCGAGGGCAGCACGCCGCAGGGCGATTTTTTCCAGTCGCAGAGGTCGGAAATCCATTCGCGCCGCGTGGACGAGCTTCGGGAGAAGGATCTCGCATATGAGCACGAGGGCGCCATTAGGTTTCGCATGACGCGTGAGGCGACCACTATTCCCGACCTCATTTGCGGGGATGTCGTTCGCGAATTGACCGATCGAGAGCAGGAGCAGCCGGACTTCGTTATCGTGCGTTCAGATGGCAAGCCGGTGTTTCACCTTGTCAACGTGGTCGATGACATCGAGATGGGCATCACGCACGTGATTCGCGGGGAGGATCACCTTTCCAACACAGCCAAGCATATGGCGCTGTTCCGGGCATTCGACGTGGAGCCGCCGGCATTCGCGCACATCCCGCTGATTCTTAATGCCAATGGCAGTAAAATGAGCAAGCGCGATGAGGGCGCCTCGTTGGAGACGTGGCGCGATGAGGGGTTGCTGCCCGAGGCGATGATAAATTATCTCAGCCTCCTAGGCTGGTCACCCAAAGATGACACCGAGGTGATGGCCGTGGCGGAGATCATCAATCGATTTGACCTGCCGCAAGTCAATCGTGCCAACGCGCGATTCGACGACGAGAAACTGCGCTGGATCAACTATGAGCACCTACGCCAAACACCCATGCCGCAATACCGTATGCTGGCGGAAAATGTCGGCATGCCGCTGGAAGGACACGATGAGGATTTTGTGAATGCCGCCTTGGCGACTTGCCAGGAAAAGGTGAAATCCCTGCCAGACTTGCCGTCGTTCGGCGCGTTTTATTTTACCGATGATTTCCCGGTGGACAGTGATTTTGGCGAAAAAGCAATGACACAGGAAAACCTGTCCGCACTGGCTGC
This sequence comes from Verrucomicrobiales bacterium, assembly GCA_002724615.1. Classification (GTDB taxonomy): domain Bacteria; phylum Verrucomicrobiota; class Verrucomicrobiia; order Limisphaerales; family UBA1100; genus UBA6614. Next base: position 4,657 of record PBPF01000018.1, read on the forward strand.
ATTGCGTGACGCCTATGTGGCCGTGGAATCATTTGAGGCGGATGCGCTTGAGGCATCGCTCAAACAATTGGCGGAGGAATTGGGCGTAAAGGTGCGCGTTCTGGTTCAGCCTGCGCGGTTCGCCTGCACGGGGCAAAAAGTGGGTCCCAGTCTTTATCACCTCATGGAAGTGCTGGGCAGGGACAAGGTGTTGGGGCGTATTGACCGCGCCCTGAGTGGGTCATGACGACAGCCAACAAGGTAACCATTATTCGCATTGCGCTCGTGCCTGTGTTCGTAGTGTCGATCCTGTATTACTTCCGAAAATACGACCCCGCCAGCCCGGAGACCGCCGAGATTTACCGCTGGACGGCCATTGCCGCGTTCCTGTTAGCGACGGTGAGTGACTTTGTTGACGGCTGGCTGGCGCGCAACCGCAACCAGCAAACCAAGCTTGGCTCGTACCTCGACCCCATTGCCGACAAACTGCTGCTTATCTCCGGTCTTGTGTTGTTGGCGATACCTCTCAAGACCCAGCCCTTTGGCGAGCCGTTGCCTTATTGGTTTGTGGGCATTGTTTTCGGGCGCGACCTGATCGTGGTTGCCGGCGCCACGCTCGTGTACCTGACAATTGGCGACCTCACCGTTCGCCCGCACATTCTCAGCAAGATTTCCTCCGTGCTGCAGATGGTATGCATTGGCTGGATGCTCTTCAAGTTCACTCCCGTTGTCACCTTTTGGCTTGTGATTGGCGCAAGCGTCACCACAGCCATCACGGGTGTCATCTACGTGATGGATGGCATTCGCCAGTTCAGTGAGCATCCCGTGGCACACCCGGAGAAAAAGGACGAAAGCTGATTGGCAACCGGGCTCGCTCCGGGCATGATTGTCGCGATGGCAACCACACCTCCCATCCAGCTGAAGGAAGGCGACAAGGCACCTGCGTTTCAATCCGCAACCCAGGCCGGTGGCCAAGTGGCGTTGAAGGACTTCAAGGGAAAATACGTCGTCCTGTTTTTTTATCCCAAGGACGACACACCCGGCTGAACGGTGGAAGCCTGCGCGTTCCGTGACGAACACGCTCGTTTCGAGAAGGCTGATGCCGTGCTGCTGGGCGTCAGTCCCGATTCTCCAGCGAAGCACGACAAGTTTATCGCCAAGCACGACCTGCCTTTCACCCTTATTGCCGACGAGGACACTACTGTATGCCAAGCCTATGGAGTTTGGGGCCGCAAAAAGTTCATGGGCCGCGAATACGACGGTGTGTTTCGTGCCACATTTCTAATCGACCCCAAGGGTAAGATTCAAAAAATCTGGCCCAAGGTGAAGCCGGCTGAACACGCCGTCGAGGTGTTGGCGGAATTATAAAAAAACCCCGGAGACTTCCAGGGTGAAATTGGTTGCGGGAGGCGGATTTGAACCGCCGACCTTCAGGTTATGAGCCTGACGAGCTACCGGGCTGCTCCATCCCGCGCGGGAACAATACGGCTGACGGCGCAGCGGGCAAGCGATTTTTTTGAGGCTAGTTACTGCCTTGATTGCCGCGTTGCTTGTTGTCGCGGAATAGCAGTAAGAACAGCAGGAGAATGACGCCGGCAAAAATCGCTGGCTTGGCCCAAAGAGGCTTCCACTCAACAGCGCGGAGTTCCGCTGTGCGGCGGGCTTTCTTTTGCTCGCCCAAATCCTTCTGCAGGGATTCGATTGTCGCGATTTGGGCGTCAAGCCCGCCGCGTAGCTTGGAAACCTCGCTGTTCAGGTTAGTCCAATTACCCTCGGCATTGGCCAGACCCTTGGCTGCAAGGTCACGGTCGGTGATGGATTTCAACAGACTGTGTTCAGCATTGACGGCGTCCAGTTTTCGGTTGATGTCAGCAAGTTCGCCCCAGTGTTTTACAGTCTCGGTGGCGTTACTTTCGTTAAGGGCGATGGTAAGGCGTTCCTTTTGAGTGGTGTCCTTGGACATGGCCTCGAGTTTATCGTTGCCCGGTGTGTGTTGAATTTCGATTTTACCTGCCACCTGTGCGCCGATGAACATGCCTAATCCCAGAGTAAACAGCACAAGCAGGCCCTGCGCTTGAGCTCGGATGGGTTTATCGGCGGCTTGGTCGGTATAGATTTGACCGGTGACAAAGAAGAAGTCGTAACAGATTCCGTGTAGCACGATGCCGCCGATGATCATCCAGCGAATCTCGTCGGGCGCGCCGATGGAGAACAGCGCATAACGCGCGACCCACGCCAACATGCCGATCGCCAGCATCCACTTCACGCCCAGTCGCTTGAAAAAGAAGGGCATGACGAACATGAAGATAATCTCAGCCCATTGGCCGTAGCCCATGGTCTGACCGATGGGCTGGTTGCTCATCTCCACGATGCGACTGGCGATTTGGTAGTAGAATGCAAGCGGTATGCAGATGAGTGTTGAAGCGATGAGGAATACGAGGTAGGAACGGTTTTTCAGGAGCACGAGAGCATCGAGTCCGAGGATTTGTCTGGCGGTGATCTTACCTTCGCTTACTGGTGGGGTGTCAGGCAGGAAAAAGCTGTAGAGGCCAAGCACAGCCGCTGATCCTGCGGTTAGGTAAAACATGTTGATACCCTTCTCGATGCCCAGCCAAGTGAGCGCCAGGCCAGCGGCGATCCAGCCGATGGTGCCCAGCACGCGGATGCCCGGGAATTCCTTCTCTGGATCGGACATGTTTTTCATCGCCAACGTGTTGGTTAGCGCGAGCGTGGGGAAGTAGGTGAGCATGTAGCCAAAGAAGATCCAGTTGATGGTGGAGGGCACGGGGCTGTCGACGGTCATGTAGGTGGTGGCCAGCAGCATCAGGCCCGCGCCAGCCAAATGCATGACGCCAAGGACGCGTTGTGCGGAGAAGAAGCGGTCGGCCACCATGCCCACGAAGAA